>JAJPZT010000022.1 GCA_021204175.1 Clostridiales bacterium
TTTTGTTTTTCTCATAGCTATATTATACTATAATCTGAGCCATTTGTCCACACCCTAAATTTTAAAGGAGGAAAAATCATATGAAAGAATTAAGTGCTGAAAAATGTCTGCAAATATTGAGAGAGGTTAAAGAAGCGGCTTTTGCTACCGTTGATGAAAAGGGAAAGCCCCAGGTTCGCATTATAGATGTAATGCTTGTTGAAAAGGGCAAGCTTTATTTCTGCACATCAAGAGGAAAGGATTTTTATAAGCAGCTTATATCAAACCCATATGTAGCCGTTGCCACAATGAACAGGGATTATCAGTCGGTAAGGCTTAAGGGAAAGGCGGAAAGGCTTGAAGATCAAAAGCATTGGATAGACCGCATTTTTGAAGAAAATCCCTCTATGAAAGGGGTTTACCCCGGTGACAGCAGATATATTCTCGAACCCTTCTGTATTGAAAAGGGGCAGCTTGAATTTTTCGATTTGAGCAAAGAGCCTATATATCGCCGTTATTTTTCTACGGGATGTGAGAAAGCTGCCGAGAAAGGCTTTGAAATAACGGATTTGTGTGTCGGCTGCGGAAAATGCAGCGGTATTTGCCCTCAAAAGTGTATTAAAGAGGGTACACCTTATGAAATTCAGCAGGAGCATTGTCTGCACTGCGGCTTATGCTTTGAAAACTGTCCTGTATCGGCAATTATAAGAAGGGGTGGGCAAAAATGATAAAAGACACAGCTTTAATTTTAGCGGAGCGAAAGGACTTCTTTTTGGGGCTTCTGTGGGAGCATTTGGAAATTTCTCTTATTGCAATTATTATTGCCGTTCTTTTGGGCGGATTTACGGGAATTATTATAAGCGAATTTCAAAAAACAGCCAAACCAACATTAGGGGTTATAAATTTTCTTTATACGATACCGTCAATATCTATGCTGGGCTTTTTGATCCCCTTTTCGGGCGTGGGAAATGCAACGGCGATAATTGCCCTTACGGTTTATGCCCTTCTGCCTATGGTAAGAAACACGCATACGGGCATAGTAAACGTTGAGCCTTCCCTTTTGGAGGCGGCAAAGGGTATGGGCAGTACGAAAGCCCAAATTCTGTTTAAAATTAAGCTGCCCCTTGCTATGCCTGTTATTATGTCGGGAATACGCAGTATGGTCACAATGACAATAGCCTTAGGCGGTATTGCTTCGTTTATAGGAGCAGGAGGCTTAGGTGTTGCCATATACAGAGGAATTACCACAAACAATACTGCAATGACAATGGCGGGAAGCCTTTTAATTGCCCTTCTTGCCCTTGTTGTTGACTTCATATTGGGCTTTGCCGAAAAGCGAATGAAAATCAGAAATGCAAAGTCAAAAAAGACAAACAGAATTTTGGCAGCGGCAGCCCTTATAGTCTGCCTTATAATTTTAATAAACGCAGTACTCGGCTCATCTGAAAAGGAAACCGTACATATTGCAACGAAGCCTATGACGGAGCAGTATATTTTGGGAGAAATGCTTGACATACTGATTGAACAGGACACAGACCTTAATGCTGAAATAGTTCAGGGAGTAGGCGGCGGAACATCAAATATTCAGCCGGCTATGGAAAGCGGCGAATTTGACCTCTATCCCGAATATACGGGTACAGCTTGGAATATGATGCTTAAAAAAGAGGGTATATATTCCGAGGATTTATTTGACACAATGCAGCAGGAATACAAAGACAGCCTGTCTATGGAGTGGGCAGGTATGTACGGCTTTAACAACACCTACGGTCTTGCCGTAAGAAACGAAATTGCGGAAAAATACAATCTTAAAACATATTCCGATTTAAGAGCCGTCTCGAGAAACCTTATATTCGGGGCTGAATATGATTTCTTTGAAAGAGAGGACGGTTATAATGCCCTTTGCGATGCTTACGGCTTCAGCTTTAAGGAAACAATGGATTTAGACATAGGTCTTAAATATCAGGCAATAAATCAGGGCAAAATAGATGTTATGGTAATATTTACAACGGACGGTCAGCTTTCCGTTTCAGACATAACAGTGCTTGAAGATGACAAGGGCTTTTACCCCTCTTACCTCTGCGGAAATATAATCAGAAGCGAGGTTTTGGAAAACCACCCTGAGCTTAACGATATATTTGAAAAGCTGACAGGCATAATTTCCGACAGTGATATGGCGGAGATGAATTATGCCGTAGAAACTGAGGGGAAAGAACCCCGTGACGTTGCCGAGGAGTTTCTTAAAAGCAACAATCTTTTGAATGAAGGAAAGGAGGGAGCATAATGAGTACAGCTGTAGAATTTAAAAACATAAAAAAAGCCTATGGGGATAATGTTGTTTTGGAGAATTTCAATTTGACCGTTGAAAAAGGAGGTTTTGTTACAATAATAGGTTCATCGGGCTGCGGAAAAACAACCGCCCTTAAAATGATAAACGGACTTATTGAGCCTACGGAAGGCGATATTTTTATAGAAGGAGAAAATATAAAAAGCAAAAACCAAACACTTTTGAGAAGAAACATAGGCTATGCTATTCAGGGAAGCGTACTCTTTCCCCATATGACTGTGGAACAGAACATTTCATATGTGCCTAATCTTTTAAACAAGAGAAACAAAGCCAAAACGAAATCAGCCGTAAATAAATGGATGAAAATAACAGGGCTTGATGAGGATTTAAAGAACAGATACCCCGACGAATTATCCGGCGGTCAGCAGCAGAGAGTAGGCATAGCAAGAGCCTTGGCGGCTTCTCCCGAAATTCTTTTAATGGACGAGCCTTTCGGGGCTGTAGACGAAATTACAAGAGGGCAGCTTCAAACGGAATTAAAGAGAATACACAGCCAAACAGGCATTACCGTACTTTTTGTAACCCATGATATTTCGGAGGCTTTAAAGTTAGGCACAAAGGTGCTTGTTATTGACAAAGGGAAAATACAGCAGTACGCTGAGCCCGAAGAGCTGCTTCAAAATCCCAAAACAGACTTTGTAAAGGAGCTGGTGAAAAACGAAAGACATACCTGTTATTTGCCTGAAGAGCGTCTGACGGAATGTGAATACAGCGGAGCATATAAGGATCACTGAACAATTCAAGGGAAAATAATAACCGGCGAAAGGAGAGGCACAAATGGATTTTACGGATATTGCAAGAAAAAGAGTAACCGTGCGTAAGTTTTCACAGCGTCCTGTTGAAAAAGAAAAAACAGAAAAAATATTGGAAGCCGGACGGTGGTCGCCTACTGCCGTAAATGCTCAGCCCCAAAGAATTTTGGTATTGGATACTCCCGAAAATTTGGAAAAGGTAAGGGAGTTCTGCACATTCGGATATGATCAAAAATATGTTGACTTATCAAAAGAATGCGACGACAAGGCTAACGGTAAAATTAATCTTTATTACGGTGCTCCTCTTGTTCTGCTTGTGTGCTATGATAAAAATGCCTGCTGGGTTCACCCTCAAAGCGGAAAAAGCAGCGGAGCAACAGATGCGGCTATTGTGGCTGTTCATATGATGCTGGAAGCGGCAAGCCTTGATTTGGGCAGTGCGTGGATAAGCTATTTTGATGAAGAAAAAGCCCGTAATCTCCTTAATCTGCCCGAAACCTGGCAGCCTCTGTGTATGCTCTACATAGGCTATCCGTCAGAGGATTTTGTGCCTAATACACATTTGGGAGGAAATCGAAAGCCCTTGGGCGAAACCTGTTTTTACAATAATTTGCCGGAGGAATATAAAAATGAACGGAATAAGGACTTCCAAAATATTTAATAAGCTTTCCGTACAGGTCAAAAATTTAAAGCACAAATTAGACGAAGCCGATACAGTTATAATAGGAGCGGGAGCAGGGCTTTCCGCTTCCGCAGGCTTTTCATATGACGGGGAGAGGTTTAATAAATACTTTTCGGATTTCGGTGAAAAATACGGTTTTCACGATATGTACACAGGAGGGTTTTATCCCTACAAAACATTTGAGGAGCACTGGGCATACTGGAGCAGATATATCTACTATAACCGTTACGAAAATGCTCCAAAGCTCGTTTATGACGAGCTTTTTGACATTGTTAAGAATAAGGATTATTTTGTTATAACAACGAATGTAGACCACTGCTTTCAAAAAGCAGGCTTTGATAAAAAGAGACTGTTTTATACTCAGGGTGATTACGGACTGTTTCAGTGTTCCGAGCCTTGCTGCAATGAAACCTTTGACAATGAAGAATTAATATACAAAATGGTCAAAGAACAGGAAAATATGAAAATACCCTCAGAGCTTATTCCCGTTTGTTCTTACTGCGGAAAGCCTATGACAATGAATTTGCGTTCCGATGATAAATTCGTTGAGGATGAGGGCTGGCACAGGGCGGCGGAAAGATATTCTAACTTTCTGCGTACAAGAAAAAATATGAAGGTCTTGCTTTTGGAGCTTGGTGTGGGTTATAATACTCCTGTAATAATAAAATATCCTTTTTGGCAGATGACAGCCGAAAACAAAAACTATACCTACGCCTGTATAAACAGCGGTGAAGCAGTCTGCCCCAATGAGATAAAACACAAAGCAGTCTGTATTGACGGCGATATAGGAGAAGTGCTTTCAAAACTGCAGTAACAAAGAAAAGAGGAATATCCTATGCACGATATATGGAACCCTTGGCACGGCTGTGTAAAATGCAGTGAGGGATGCCGAAATTGTTATATGTACTTTCTTGACCGTATGAGAAACAAAAACGGAGCGGAAATTTACAAAACAAAATCGGGCTTTACATATCCCCTGCAAAAAAAATAAAGACGGAAAATATAAAATTCAAAGCGGTGAAATGATTCGTGTATGTATGACATCTGATTTTTTCTTAGAGGAAGCCGACAAGTGGCGTAATGAAGTATGGAACATTATATATCAGCGGAAGGATGTTATATTCTTTCTGCTGACAAAGCGTCCCCAACGTGTAAGAGAATGTCTGCCCGGTGACTGGGGCGATGGCTGGGAAAACGTATTTTTCAATGTAACCTGTGAAAATCAGAAACGTGCCGATGAACGTATTCCTCTTCTTCTTGAACTGCCCTTTAAGCACAAGGGCATAATGTGCGCCCCTTTTATAGGTCCTGTATCCATAGAAAAATATCTTTCAGAGGGTCAAATTGAACAGGTTATTTGCGGCGGAGAAAACTATGACGGAGCAAGACCCTGCAATTATGACTGGGTTAAGATGCTTCGCCGGGAGTGTGAGGTTCACAACGTCACCTTCTGCTTTATAGAAACGGGAACGGTTTTCATAAAAGACGGAAAAACCTATCATATTCCCTCAAAACGCATTCAAAGCGAAATGGCTTATAAATCCGGAATAAGCTGTCAGGGAAAGCCCATAAGCTTTAAACTGACCGACAGCTTCGGAGAACCAATTCCCCAAAATGAATTGTATACTCCCTGTTATCGAAAGAACTGCGAAAGCTGCGGAAGCAAGCCCATATGCAACGGCTGTTCCGACTGCGGAAAATGCAAAGATTAGCAGCCAAAATATTTCTTGATATAAGCTCCTTGCTTTCGGAGTTATACCGGGCCGCCGGCATAAGCACCATTGAGCCTGCGGGCATTGCGTTTGTGATTGTTATAATGCTTGTATAATAATCGCTTACATTTAAAACTCGGCATATTGCAAATGAAACAACGGGAATTACAATAAGCCTGATCAGTGAAAAGCCGTAACACCGTAAATCCGTAAGAAAAACAGCTTCGTCACCTAAGGCTGACTGCACAACGGGATGGCTCATAAGGGAGCTGTTGAAAAAACCATCATACACTCGGGTGTGGACAAATGGCTCAGATTATGGTATAATATAGCTATGAGAAAAACAA
>JAJPZT010000031.1 GCA_021204175.1 Clostridiales bacterium
TAATTTTATCATTTTTATGATGTCTTAGATAGCCGCATAATTATTGACCGCTTACACAAAAAGAGGCAAAACTGTGTTAATACAATTGGTTTATAGTGAACAGTTTTAGTTGACAATCTTGCAATTTACCTAAAGATACAACAAATTTTTTTCTTTAACTTGCAGATACAATAATCTATTATACAAGCAGAACCTATAAATGATCTTAGGGGATATTTAAAATGTATATTTTCTTTATTGTTTAAAAAATGAAAAGGAACAGAAATACAAGAGTTTTGCCTTCTGTCCCTATTTTACTTTGATTATATCATTTGAAAATGCTGTAAAGCATTCCTGATTGCATCCTCTTTGTCGGGAGGGCAGTTTGGTATGGGGTAATTGTCGTACTTTGAGCGGTTATAGCTTTGCCCCACAGGCAAACCGCATTTACGCTTGATTTGAGAGATGTAGAGGCTTGAAACCTTGAGATTGTGTTCTTCCAAAACGTAATCTTTAATTTCCTGATAAGTTGCTTTTCTTTCGGCTGAGGTTGCGTCAAGCTCATCCAAATCCAAGTCGACCTCTATATAGTCATCAGGCTTTTGTTGGGACAAAAGAACAACCGTCTCCACGTGAGGGGTATTTGGGAACATATCCACAGGCTGAACCTTCAAAACCGAATAGGCTTGGGTTAAGCGGGTTAAGTCTCTGGCAAGGGTTGAGGGATTGCAGGAAACATAGATTATTTTCTCAGGGGAAAGCTTTAAAAGGGCGTCAAGAAGCTCCGGGGCACAACCCTTTCGTGGAGGATCAACAACCACAAGGTCTGGCTTAACGATTTCAGCCTGTTTAACAGCAAAAACCTCAGCCGGAGCGGCAAAAAATTCTGCGTTTGAAATGTTGTTGGCGGCGGCGTTAGACTTAGCGTCGGAAATTGCCTGTTCCGAAATTTCTATGCCCGTTACTTTTCCGGCTTTTCCTGCCAAAAGAAGGGAAATTGTGCCTATTCCGCAGAAAAGGTCAAAAACGTTTTCGTCACCCTTAAGGTCGGCAAAATCCAGAACCGTCTGATAAAGCTTTTCGGTCTGCTTTGGGTTCACCTGAAAAAAGGAAAGGGGCGAAATTTTGAATTTAAGGTCAAAAATGTAGTCTGTTATATATCCCTTTCCGAAAAGTATTTTGTTTTCAGACCCCAAAATTACATTTGTTTTCTTTTTGTTTATGTTTAAAACGGCGGTTGTAACAGAAGGAAAGGCTTGCAGAACAGCGGATAACCCCTCTTTTTCAGGAAGGTCGTCTGCGTTTATAACAATACAGACCATAACCTCACCTGTTTTAACGGCGGTTCTGACCAAAATATGGCGGACTGTCCCCTCTGCCGTTTCCTCATTATAAGCCTTTACGCCCTTCTCATTCATAAAATCGATTACCGCATTTATAATTTGTGTGTCCGTAGGCTGATTTATGAAACAGCCCTCTTCGAAGGGCACGAGCCTGTGGCTTCTTTGGGCAAAAAAGCCTGTTCTGGCTTTTCCGTCAATCTCAGCCACGGGGTACTGACCCTTGTTTCGGTAGTAAAAGGGATTTTCCGCAGCCAAAATAGGCTGAAAATCAGTGCTTTCAGGCAAGCCCCCTACCCTTATGAGTGTGTTTTTTACAAGATTTTGTTTAAATTCAAGCTGGGCTTCGTAGGTCATATGCTGAAGGGAGCAGCCTCCGCAGCGGTTAAAAACCGAGCAGGGGGAAGTTGTTCTGCAAGGGGACGGCTCAATTATTTTCTCGATTTTGCCGTAGCCGTAGCTTTTTTTTAGCTTCAAAACCCTCATACTTATAAGGTCGCCTGGGGCTGTATCGGGCACAAAGAAGGCAAAGCCGTCAGCCTTGCCTATTCCCGTTCCGTCAACTGTCAAATCTGTTATTTTAAGCTCTGTTATGTCATTTTTTTTGAAATTCATAGTCTGTCCTCAATTATAATTCCGAGCGGCGGATGTTTCTGCCTAAAATTTTGTTATAGCCCAGCCACTGACCCTGTGAAGTGTCTTTGTCAGCCATTTCGATAAACATATTTGCCTTTGCGTCTGTGTTATCGGCGCAGTAAAGCAGAAAGGCTTCAAGAGTGGAAGGCAGCTTCGGCGAACCGAACTCAAATTCGCCGTGGTGAGAAAGTATGCAGTGCTTCAAAAGCAGCACAGCGTCTTTGGGGAAGTCCTTTATTTTTCGGCTTTCCTCTGTTACAAGCTCGGCGCACATAACAATATGCCCCAAAAGCTGACCCTTGTCGGTGTAGTCGTTTTCGGGAAACTCCGAAAGCTCGTAAATTTTGCATACATCGTGAAGCATAGCCGCCGTTATAAGCAAATCTCTGTTTACATAGCTTTTATACCTGTCCGCAAAAGCCATGCAAAGCTTAGTGACCGAAAGAGTATGCTCAAGCAAGCCCCCCATATAGGAGTGATGCATATGCTTTGCGGCTGAATGAACCTTAAACTCCGCGGCTCTTTCCTCGTCTTTTATGAAAATGTTTGTCAAAAGCTCTCTGAAATAAGGGGTTTTAATGTCTTTAATATAACCCTTAAACTCGTCAAACATTTCGTCTATGCTGTATTTTGTTGAGGGAATAAAGTCATTGGGGTTATACTCTCCTTTTTCGGAGCGTCTCAGCCTGCGTATTGTTAGCTGAAGGTCGCCGTTATATGACCCTACAAAAGCCTCTACCTTTACAAAGTCTCCCTCGTTAAAATCCTGAATAAGGCTGTTTATTTCCCATATTTTTCCGTCAATCATACCTGTTTTGTCATAAAGCTTTAAAGCCAAATAATTTTTGCCTGCCTTTGACTTAAAAAGCTTTTTCGACTTACAGAGATAATGCTCGGTTATAGTTTCTCCTTCTCTCAGCTCTTCTATAAATTTCATATTTTCCTCCGTTTCAGAATATTTTAACTGTTTATATCATATATTACAGTAGTTTTAAATGTGACAGAACATAAAGAAAAGTCACCCTTATTTCAGACGAGTGAAATAAAGGTGACTTAATGTGTACAATATCAGATCAGTTTATAATTCTCTTTGCTCCCACATATGTTGATGTAGAATAATCATCATAAAGGTCTTCCACAATTACGCCTGTTGAATATGTGCTGGAATGTATGTACATATTGTCACCCAAATACATACCAACGTGAGAAATATTGGTGTTTCCTCCTGTGTTGAAGAAAACAAGGTCGCCTGCCTGAAGCTCGTCCTTGCTGACATAAGTGCCCTGAGAATACATACTTGCGGAGTTTCTCTGAAGGGTTATGCCGAAATGCTGATAAACACTGTAAACAAAGCCTGAGCAGTCAACACCTGAGGTAAGGTCTGTTCCGCCGTATACGTAGGGAGTACCTATAAAGTCTAAAGCATACTCTGCTATTTCAGCCGCATCACCTGTCAAAGAGTCTTTATTAAAGTCTGTATGACCTGTATTTTCGGGCTTTTCGCCTACATAAAGCTCAACATATTCAGAGCTTATATAGCCTTCGTTTCCGTAATCGTCGGAAACATGAAGCCAGCCCTCACCCGATTCAAGAACAGTTACGGCATAGCCGTCGCTGAGAACCGATATGATAGTGTTGCCGGAATCCGTTGAAGGGGTTGACCTGAGTCTTAACCCTCCGGGGGAATTTATAATAGCATATGTATTTTTCTCTGCAGGCTGAAATGTTAAAAGAATATCCTCAGCCGTAAGCTTCGGAGCGTCAACTGCGGCTTCTGCCTCAACGGCTGCTCCGCCGCCCATTTCGCCTATAACCTGATTGATTACGTTTTCAGCCGTTTTGGTTTCAGCTTGTTTTGTCTCGGTCTGCTTGTCCGCCTGAACGAGATATAAATAGCTTCCTCCCAAATAATCCGCCGAAATATAGGCTTCCTGACCGTTATAGCTTACCTTATACCATGCGCCGTCCTCGGTTTTGCCCGTTACGGTCACTGTTTCGCCTACGTTAGCCTGACCTATAACGTCAGATGATGTAGTAGGAGCTGTCCGAACGTTTACCGCATGGTCTGTTACGCTGGCGTCAGCCTCCGAAACCTTAACATAAAGGCTTGCTATGTATGCTTCACCGGAATTGGGATAGGATATTTTCACCCAGCCGGGTTCAACATCCAAAATTGCATATTGGTCGCCGGTGTTGGTCACGCCTATTACCTGTGAATCGGTAGAGTCTCCCGACCTTATATTTATGCTGTCTCTTGTTACCGTACCTACGTTAGAGGCAAAGACCGCAGTGCTGAAAGCAGCCGACATAAGAAGTGTTGATACAATCAAAACTCCTTTGTTTTTTAAAAGCGTCATTTTTATCCTCCGTGTTATAAAATTACCGCTGTTTGTGGGGGTTTAATTTTTTAATAAAGAACCCTTAAGCGGAGTTAATGCCAAATTGTTTCTAAATTGTTACAAAATATATTATACACAAAAAGGCGTCCGTTGTCAACCCAAAATATTGAAGGTTAATAATTCTTAAAGTTTTTGTAACATTCAACACCGGTTAAATCGTGTAACGGCGATGTATGCAAAGCAGACATTTTACGAATTATTCGGCTGAATTTTTATTATTTAAGAAAACCTTCAAAAACATTAGGAGCTAAAGGAATATAGCTTTGACAAATTGAAGTATTTATAGTATCATTATACAGTAGTTTGCTTATAAATTCAAGTTACAATAATATTACAAAAAAATAAAGGAGATCTTAAGAAAATGAATGCTCTGATTTTAGTTCTCAAGGGAGTTTTAATGGGCATAGCCAACATTATTCCCGGTGTCAGCGGCGGAACAATCGCCGTTGTTCTTCACGTTTTCGACCCTATGATAGAAGCCATAAACAACTTTTACAAGGGAAAAAAGCAGTTTTTTAAACACGCCAAATTCTTAATTCCCCTGTTTTTGGGCGCACTTATAGGCGTAGGAGCTTTTTCTAAGCTTATAAAATTCTGTCTTGAAACCTATTCACTGCCTACAAGTATGTTTTTTGCCGGTCTTGTAACAGGCAGTCTCCCCCTTATCTACGGAAAAGCCAGGGAAAAAGAGGTTAAGCCAAAATATTACATTGCAGCGGCTTTGGCATTTTTAATCGTAGTGGCTTTCAGCCTTTTGAAAGAACCGGAAGCCGCAGACGGGACAACCGCCTTAACAGCCCTTAACTTCATTAAAATAGCCTTTTTCGGCGTTATAGCCAGTTCCGCTATGGTTATCCCCGGAATAAGCGGCTCATTTGTTATGATGCTTTTGGGAATATACAACAAGCTTATAACCGCTGTCAGCGGTCTTATTGACGAAATAGCCGCCCTGCCAGGCAATATCGGCTCCGAGGGCTTACTCACAGCTCTGAAGGCACTTGTTTGCAGCGAATCCTTCTTCATAATCGCCGCAGTGGGCATAGGCGTTGTTGTGGGAATTGTCATAATCTCAAAAATAATTGAAATTCTTTTAAAAAAGGTTTATTCTTACACATACTTCGCCATTTTGGGTCTTATTTTAGGCTCTCTCTTTTCTATTTTCAAAGACCCTGTTACCTATCAAAGCTATTCGGGTACGGTAAGTATCGCCCCCGTAGTCTGCGCCGTTGTCACCTTTGCCGCAGGCACTGCCCTTTCTCTCTTTTTGGGAAGAGAATAACGGCTCCCCTTGAGGGGAGCTGCTGAACGCAGTGAAGCTGAGAGGTGAGGCTTTTCTTCATCTTTAAGCATAATATTTAAACCTTAGTCTGAATAACATTTATTAATATAAATATTAGTTAGGAATGCGGTGATTTTATTAAGGA
>JAJPZT010000042.1 GCA_021204175.1 Clostridiales bacterium
TTGTTTTTCTCATAGCTATATTATACCATAATCTGAGCCATTTGTCCACACCCGGGGTTTTCATATTAAATTAAAAATCGCGTAATACAGATAGAAAAATCCTCTTTATAGATTATAAAGCTTTATTAAGTTCAACCTATAACTGCCGCAATTGCACCTATCGCCAGCAAATGCAGGGGGTAAAACCAATAAAAAAATCCTTTTAGATTATACTTTCCCTTCTGCCCGTTATAAAAAATGAGTAAAGGCAGCGAAAACAGGCTGAAAAATTCTGTTCCGCCCATTGAATATGAAAGCCAAATTAAGCCCGTGGCAAAGCCCAAAAGAGAAGGGTTTAAATTAAATCTTTCAGATATTTTATTGTCTTGAAAGCTGTCGAAAACTTCCGCAAAGACCGGCAGCATAACCCCCTGAAAGCCGTAATCCACAAATACATTTTTGCAAACTAAATATGATACAAAAATGCATAGAGCCGAAGCCGATAAGCCCCTTAAGCCTCTTTTTATGTCATTCTGCTTTGCCTTATTCTTAAAATACTGTATGCCGTAAAGAATACAAAGAGACATTGAAAAGCTTATAAGGCTGTTTAAATATATTTCACGGCAGTAAACATAATAGCCCAAAATGCATAGAAGCCCCAGTATTAACAGTCCAGACAAATATTTCTTTTTGTCGTGAGTGTACTTGCTCCCCTGCCAGATAAAATATGAAAATAAGGGAAAAGCAAGCCGCCCTGTTATCCTTAAGGCTATTGCATCGGGAAATATCATATACCCTATATGGTCTGATGTCATAGAAATCGCCGCTATTATTTTCAGTTGGTCACGGTTTAAGCCGCAAAATTTTTCATTCATTTTTATACCTAATTTCCGGAAGTTTTAACTTTCAATATTGCTTTATTTTATAACATTTACTCTATGAAGTCAATAAAAGACAAGTAAAATTGTGATATAGGACAATAATCACATATTTGTCTGTTATTATACAAAATAAAGAATTTTTCAAAAACATAAATAATTATAACCAAAGTCGGATAAAACAAAACAGAGACAATTAGCCTAAAATGATTTTACAGAGAAGCGAGGGATTTTTTTGGAAATTTTAAGCGGAAAACCGGTTTTCGGAGGGGTCGCCATAGGGCGGTTAGCCTATTCGGAAAAGAGAGACAAACAGGTCAGGCGATATAAGCCCGAAAACACAGAAAAGGAAATAGAGCGGTTCGAAAAGGCAAAGGCACAAGCCGCCAGTCAGCTTCAGGGGCTTTACGAAAAGGCTTTGAAAGAGGTAGGAGAGGACAACGCCGTTATTTTCGAGGTTCACAAGATGATGCTTGAGGACAGCGGCTTTAACGAAGCTGTTCGGGACAAAATCGTAAACCAGCAGGTTAATGCGGAATATGCGGCGGCAAAGACAGGAGACGACTTTTTTGAAATTTTCGACAATATGGAGGACGAATATTTTAAGGCAAGAGCCGCCGATGTGAAGGACATAGCCGACAGGCTCATAAGCTGTCTTGAGGGCAGCTCTGCGGCGGAGCTAAGAGAGCCTTCCATAATCGCGGCAAAGGAGCTTGCTCCCAGTGAAACAATTCAGCTTGACAGGGAGAAACTTCTCGCCTTTGTAACGGAGCTGGGCTCTTCAAATTCACATACGGCGATTTTGGCTAAGTCTATGAATTTGCCTGCTATAATAGGCATTAAAGTTGACAAAAGCCAAAGCGGAAAATTAGCCATTGCCGACGGAAACAGCGGCAGGCTCATAATCGACCCTGACGAGGAAACCCTTGAAAAATATCGGGAAATTCAAAAGGTCGAAGTCGAAAAGCACAGTCTTTTGAAAAGCTTAAGGGGAAAGCCAACCGTCACCAAAGGAGGCAAAAAAATTGAGCTTTATGCCAACATAGGCAAACCCTCTGATTTGGGGGCTGTTTTGGAAAACGATGCAGAAGGAATAGGGCTTTTCAGAAGCGAATTTTTATATTTGGGGGCTAAGGATTTCCCCACTGAAGAGGAGCAGTTCACGGCGTATAAAAAAGCCGCCGAAACTATGGCAGGGAAAAAGGTGATTATCCGCACTTTGGACTTGGGAGCGGACAAACAGGCAGCCTATTTTAATTTGGGAAAAGAGGAAAACCCGGCTATGGGCTATCGGGCAATAAGAATTTGCCTTGACAGACCCGACATTTTTAAAACCCAGCTTAGGGCAATTTTCAGGGCAAGCGCATTCGGAAATGTTTCCGTAATGTACCCTATGATAATTTCGGTGGACGAGGTTCGGCAGATTAAGAAAATCGCCGCCGAGGTTATGACAGAGCTTAAGGCTGAGGGAATAAGGTTTAACGAGAATATTGAACAGGGAATTATGATTGAAACTCCTGCCGCTGTTATTATTAGCGATGAGCTGGCAAAAGAGACGGATTTTTTCAGCATAGGCACAAACGATTTGGCTCAGTATACTTTGGCAATAGACCGCCAAAACCATAAGCTTGAGGGGATTAACGACCCTCACCACCCTGCCCTTTTGCGTTCTATTAAAACAGCGGCTGAAAATGCCCGTAAGGCAGGAATTTGGGTAGGAATTTGCGGCGAGCTTGCGGCGGATACTTCCCTCACACAGACCTTTGTTGATTACGGAATTGACGAGCTGTCAGTCTCCCCTTCTTTTGTACTGCCTGTGAGAAAAGCAGTAAGAGAAACAGACTAATGGGATACCGACAGCCTCCCCTTGAGGGGAGGTGGGGCAATTGTCTTTGAGAAAGTCTACATTTTAAAACGTCTCAAAACTCAACCCAAAAACACAAAGAAAAGAGGATTTTTTAAATTTTTGAAGAATATATAAATATGAAAGAAATTTGAAGGAAAGTAATGTAATTGGTATAAGCCGCACAGCTTTTGGGAGAACGTATATGAATATAAGAGAAAAAAGCGAAGAAAGAGAAATCAGAGAGCTTTCACCCATTGCGGCAAAAAGCCGTTTTTCTCAGGGCAGAGCCGCTTTTGAGCCTGAATGTGAAATAAGGACCTGTTTTTCCCGAGACAGAGACAGAATTATTCACTCAAAAGCCTTTCGCCGTCTTATGTATAAAACCCAAGCCTTCGTCTACCCCGACGGCGACCACTTCCGCACAAGGCTGACCCACACATTAGAGGTGTGTCAAATTGCGGCGACAATTTCAAGGGCGTTATGCTTAAACGAGGACTTGACAGAAGCCATTGCCTTGGGTCACGATTTGGGTCATACCCCCTTCGGTCATATGGGTGAAAACGACTTAAACTCAGTTGTTCCCGGGGGCTTTCGCCACAATGAACAAAGCGTCAGAATTGTGACACAGCTTGAAAAGGACGGCAAAGGGCTTAACCTGACCTATGAGGTTATTGACGGAATTAAAAACCACAGGGGCAGCGGAAACCCCAAAACCGCCGAGGGGAAGGTTGTTCAGCTAAGCGACAAAATAGCCTATGTAAACCACGATATTGACGACGCAGTAAGAAGCGGTCACCTGACGGAAGAAGACCTGCCGAAGGATGCAACAGCAGTTTTGGGGAACAAAGTAACCAAAAGAATTGACTTTCTTGTGAAGGATGTTATTAAAACAAGCCTTGAAGAGGGCGACGTCAAAATGTCGGGCGAGGCTAAAAATGCTCTTTATATTCTCAGGGCATTTATGTTTGAAAATATTTATAAAAAGTCTGAAATAGTTTCCGAAAACAAGTCCTACGAGACCTATTTAAGCCGCCTTTATCACTATTATGAAAAGAATTTCGACCTGTTCAACACCGACTACCTTCATATTTATAATGAGAACGAAAAAAAGGAACGTATAATCTGCGACTATATAGCAGGTATGACAGACAGGTTTGTTATAAACCTGTGCAAAGACCTGTTCGGAAACGGGTAAAGATTTGTTAATATTTCAAAAAGGATTTTATTTTTTGTGTCGAAAACTATAATCGGAGATGTTTTTTAATGATATATCCTCAAAACGTAATAGAAGAAGTCAGAATGAACAACGATATAGTTGACGTAATTTCAGAAAGCGTTCAGCTTAAGCCCCAAAGCGGCGGCTATGTGGGCTTATGCCCCTTTCATCACGAAAAGACCCCCTCTTTCAGGGTAAACGGAAGAGACCAGTATTTTCACTGCTTCGGCTGCGGAGAATCGGGCGACGTTATAAGCTTCGTTATGAAAACAAGGGGCTACGCCTTTTCCGACGCTTTAAAATACCTTGCAGACAGGGTTCACTATCCCCTGCCTGAGCCCAACGCAGGAGCAGACTATAAAAAAACAGCGGAAGAAAGACAGACACTTTATGAGATAAACAAAAAAGCCGCCAAATATTTTTATGACTGTCTTCAGTCAAACGAAGGGTATTTTGCAAGGCAGTATTTGGATAACCGCCGTATAACCCAAAAAGCAAGAGCCGTCTACGGCTTGGGCTATGCCCCGTATAAAAGCGGCGGCTGTGTAGACTTCTTAACAAAACAGGGATATTCAAGAGAGATTATTTTAAAAAGCGGCTTAGCTTCCGAAGGCAAAAACGGCAGACTGAGAGACAAGTTTTTCGGTCGGCTGATGTTCCCCATAATCGACATTCACAGTCGTTTTATAGGCTTCGGCGGCAGAGTTTTTGACGACAGCAAGCCCAAATATCTGAACTCCCCGGAAACACCTGTTTTTAACAAAAGCAGCAACCTTTATTCTATGAATTTGGCGCTGAAGGAACGGAGCAGGCAGCTTATTTTAGTCGAGGGCTATATGGACGTTATCGCTCTTTGGCAGTCGGGCTTTAAAACAGCCGTTGCCGCCTTGGGTACAAGCTTTAACGAAAACCACACAAGGCTTTTGAAGAAATATGCCGACAGAGTAATTATTCTTTTCGACAGTGACGAAGCCGGGGTTAAGGCAGTTTTAAGGGCTATTCCCGTATTGGAAAAAGCCGGAATTGAAGCTATGGTTTTGCAGGTGAAAAACGCCAAAGACCCTGACGAATACATAAAAAAATTCGGCAGAGACGCTTTTGCAGAGCTTTTGAAGCAAGCCGTTCCCCAGGTTGATTTCAGGCTGAGCCTTCAAAAGCAAGGAAAAGACCTGTCGGATATGCACCAAAGAATTGACTATATGAAACAGGCAGCTAAGGTTATTTCCACTATCGACAATGAAATGGAAAGAGACCTTTATGCAAAGGCTCTTGCCGAGGAGACGGGGGTTGACCCCGATTCCGTTAAAGATGAGCTTAAAAAGACCGATAACGCCGCCGTTATACCGTCTCCGGCTTTCAAAAGAGCAAAAACATCTGAAAAAGGGGCAAATTCGGGTTTGAAATCCGCCAAAAAAGGCATAATAAACATAATCTCGGCAAACCCCTCAGTTTATGACAAAATAAAAGACTGCTTTAAGGGTGAGTATTTAAACGATGAGTTTCTTGAAGGGCTTTATGACATAGTCACAGGTTTTATTGAAAAAAAGCAGCCTGTAGTTCCTGCGGAAATAATTAATTATTATGAAGAAACCCCCGAAAGAGACAGGTGCTTTGAAATTCTCAGAGACAAAACCGACATACCCCAAGACAGGCGAACTCTTGAAAAAAACATAAACGATTATATTAAAACAGTTCTTGTTTCTTATTATAATGACAAAATAAATAAGGAAAAGGACATTGACAAATTAAAGGAACTTATAGAAAAAAAGAGAAACATAACCACAGTCAGAATC
>JAJPZT010000058.1 GCA_021204175.1 Clostridiales bacterium
CTCCGTTCTTGATTTTTTGTAAAAATATAATATGCGCATTGTGTCCACACCTCCTCATTTGTTTTATTTGACAAGGACATATTTTTGTCATATAATAAAATTATGATTTTATACTGTTTGAAAGTAAGATGTGATTATGAAAAAAATCTTAAAAACCATAAAAGAAATAATTGAAGAGCTTTTTTTATCAGCCTTTTTCAAGGCAGGCTTTGCCGCTGCGGTTATAGTTATACTGTTTTGTGCGGCGTGTCTCTGCTATTATATGACTGCCGTAAAAAAGTCAGACAGCCTTGTATATCAGGGTGAATCCCTTGCGGAAGCTGACCTTCCAGAGGACTTTTATGAGGAAATAGCCTCGCGCTTCAAAGACCGAAGCGGTGAAACCTATAAGGACTATAAAATGACAGAAGGCATAGGCATAAGCTTTTACGGTGACAGCGGCATAGTTGGAGAAAGCAGCGGAGGATATACAATGCCCTCTCTTTTGTCTCTTAACTTTTTAGACAGATATATTTATATTATGGGCAATGAAGGAGAAATTCCGGAGATTGTTGCCGCAAGGCAGGGCGGCGCTCCTATGTATGCAAAGCCCTTTACAATTCCAAGTGAAACAGAACCTGCGGAGGTAAAGCTTTATAATGAATACGCCCAAAACATAGTTCCCATACTTACCAACAGCGGCGGTCTTAACCCCTGCACCATAGAAGGAATTGAGGGCACAATCTCCGTAGGTGAGGACGGAAAAACCTATTTTACCCGAACGGAGCCCGGAGAAGCCCTTTCCGTTTTACAGGACAGTCAGGTTACAACCCGTGCAATGGAAAACAGACGGGGAGATATAGTTGTTGTTTTCTTTCAGGATCTGCCCGAGGGATATTCTTCACAGCAATACGTTGATATCCTCCTTAAAATGCGCAGCTATCAAAGGCTTTTGGTAAACCAAAAATGCTTTTATGTTATAGGGCCTGTTTTAAATAATGACAGCGAAAGCTCAGCAGAGCTTGAAGATCTTCTTGAAGAGAATTTCGGAGCATATTTTATAAACGCAAGAGACTATCTCTGTAATGAAGCTGCGGAAAAATATAACATAACAATCCGTGATGAAGAAGATATAAACGATATGGCTAACGGAAAAGTCTGCAGTGTATTCTTAAACCGTGACGGCAATTTGAATCTTTACGGGATTTATGCCATAGCTGATTTTTTAACTGAAAGACTTAATGAAAACGATAAAAACCTTTTAAAAATAGAAACAGCCTATAACGAGTAAGAAAAGCTTAATAAGGGGATAGATAAGTAAATGAGTAATACAATTTTAATTTTAGACAATTCAAAAGAAAACATTTATCTTTGCTCCATACTTTTAAGCAATGAGGGCTTCAGCTTAATTACTGCCGAAAACGGAGAAGAAGCCCTTTTAAAGGTTGACGAAACAATAGACCTTATAATTATGGATTTAAAGCTTAAGAACGAAAACGGTATTTTCATCTGCAAGGCACTGAGAGAAAAAACAAACGCCCCTATTCTTATTTTGTCAGAAAACTCTGATGAATCCATTAAAGGGCTGGCTTTTTCAGCCGGTGCCGACGACTACATAACAAAGCCGTTTTCATCCAACGAGCTTACATTCAGAGTTAAAGCTCTTATACGCCGCTACTGCACATATAAGGGCAGAGGCATCAAAAATGACGGAAGTGTAATAAAAATAAAACACATTGAGGTTGACCTTTCCGCAGGAACGGTTCTTTCACACGGCGAGTTCGTTCCCCTTACCACAACGGAATTTGATCTTTTGGCTCTTATGATAAAGGAAAGGAAAAAAATATTCACTTATGAAGAAATTTTTGATAAAATCTGGCACGAACCTTACCTCTATAAGGCTAACAACACAATTATGGTTCACATAAGAAAGCTGAGAAAAAAGCTTGAAGCAGACCCTAAAAACCCCGAAATCATTAAAACAGCCTGGGGTAAGGGCTATTATATAGACTGAGACTATGAAAAATATTGAGAAAGACATCAAAACAAATAATTTTAAACCCCTATACTTAATTTACGGTGAAGAAGGCAGACAGAGAGACGGCTTGGCAAATAAGCTTAAATCAGCCCTTACGGAACAGGGTGCGCAGGAAAGCACCTATGAAAGCATCTTCGACCCCTATGACCTTATAAACGACGCCAACACTCTGAGCCTATTCGGCGGTCTGCGCCTTATTACCGTTAAGGACTCCAACGCCTTTTCGGGTGCTAAATATGAAAAGCTTATAGATTATTTTAAAGACCCAAACCCGGACTGCGTTATCGTTTTTAATGAAAAGAAAATTGATAAAAGAAGCCGTGTTTATAAAGCTTTTGCAAAGGCAGGCTATGCTGTTGAGTGCAAAAAGCCTACGGCAAAGGAGCTTCGCGCCTTCGTTTTAAGCCTTTCAAAGCAGAATAACCTGCCCTTTGAAACAGCCGCTCTTGAAAGCTTTCTTTCAAACCTTGACGAAAGCTTCGGCTGTGCGGAAAACGAATTTAACAAGCTTGCAGCCTATACACTGGGCAAAAACCGCATCACCCTTTCCGATGTGGAAGCAGTAACAACCAAAAAGCTTGAAAACAGAATTTTTGATCTTATAGATACCGCTGTAGGCAGACAGCCCAAAAAGGCTCTTGACATTCTTTCAAACCTTATTTTGCAGAAGGAAAGCAACGTGGCTGTTCTGGTGGCTCTTTCCCGCCAGTTTCGCCTTATACTTCAATATAAGTTTCTTTCCAAAACCACGCCTCAAAGCGAAATGGCAAAAAAACTGGGGGTTCATCCCTATGTGGCTTCTAAAACTGCTGCTCAGTCAAGAAATTTTACTAACCGACAGCTTCTCGGTGCTCTTGCCGACTGTAAAAATATGCTTAAGGAAAGCTTCTCCGGCAATATAGATTTGACCCGAGGCATAGAAATTCTCATATTAAAATACTCGGTGTAAAAAGGCTCCCCTTGAGGGGAGCTGCTGAATGCAGTGAAGCTGAGAGGTGAGGGATTTTCTATCCAGGAACTGTATTGTTCCCTATTACTAATAAGAGGATAATCAACCATGAAATCATTAATTATAGCAGAAAAGCCCTCTGTGGGCCGCGACATAGCCAAAGTAATAGGCTGTACCGGCAAAGGGGAGGGCTTTTTATTTAACGAAAATTATATTGTCAGCTGGGCTTTCGGCCACTTAGTCACTCTTTATGACCCGGAGGACTACGACGAGAGCCTTAAAAGGTGGAAGCGTGAAACCCTGCCCATTATCCCCCAAGAGATTAAGCTTAAGGCTGTAAAGGACGGTAAAAAACAGCTGAACGTTCTTAAAAAGCTAATGAACGACAAAGAGGTAGACCGCCTAATCTGCGCTACCGATGCCGGAAGAGAGGGCGAGCTTATTTTCCGCTATATTTACGCCTTTTTAAAATGCAAAAAGCCCTTTTCAAGGCTGTGGATTTCAAGTATGACCGACAAGGCTATAAAAGACGGCTTTTCCGCTCTTAAGGACGGCTCAGAATACAACAACCTCTACCTCAGTGCAAAATGCCGCAGCGAAGCTGACTGGCTTGTAGGCATAAACGCCAGCCGTGCCTTTACCTTAAAATACAACGTTCTCCTGTCTATCGGTAGAGTTCAGACCCCCACCTTAGCCATAATCTGTCAGCGTCAGAAGGAAATCGACGCCTTCGTTCCTCAGGACTATTACGAGGTTACGGCAGATTTCGGCACATACTCGGGTCTTTACATAAACAATAACGAAACTAAAATAAAGACCATAGATGAAGCCAATCAAATTATAAAGGAAACCCAAGGCAAGGAGGGCTTTGTTAAGTCCGTAAAAAATGAAGAAAAGAAACAGGCTCCCCCTTTGCTCTACGACCTGACCGAGCTTCAGAGAGACGCAAACTCAAAATTCGGCTTTACGGCTCAAAAAACACTTTCCTTAGCCCAAGCCCTTTATGAAAAGCGGAAGATGATTACCTATCCCAGAACCGACAGCCGCCACTTATCCGACGATATGATTCCCAAAATCACGGCGACTCTGAAACAGCTTTCTATGACCGAAAACTACGGCGATGCTTCTTCCTACGTCCTTTCGCTGCCGAAGCTTCCCGTTAATAAGCGAATAATCGACAATTCAAAGGTCACAGACCACCACGCCATTATTCCCACAGACGGCAGTCTCCGCCCCCACCTTCTTTCGCCTGACGAGTTTAAGGTTTTCGACCTTGTGGCAAGGCGTTTTATGCAGGTTTTCTACCCAAGCTACGTCTACTCTACCACTTCCATAATCACCGAGGTCAATTCCCACGCTTTTATCACTAAGGGCACCACCGTCATTAATCCCGGCTGGACAGCCTTAAACGTCACAGGCACGAAGAAGGAAAAGAAGGAAGATATTCTTCCTAACGTAAAAGAGGGCGACCCCGAAACAGCCCAAAAGGTCACAAAAAAGAAAAAGCAGACTAAACCCCCAAGTCCCTATACCGAAGCCGCCTTACTTTCCGCTATGGAAAATGCCGGGCGTTTCGTTGAGGATGAAGTCCTAAAGGAGCAGCTTAAGGAAAACGGCTTAGGCACTCCTGCCACCCGTGCAGGAATAATCGAGCGGCTCATAACCGTTAAATATATTACCCGAAAGGGAAAAAGTCTTATACCCACCGAAAAGGGTATGAAGCTTATAGAGGTCTGCCCCAAAGAGCTTAAAAGCCCCGAAACCACAGGCAGGTGGGAAAAAGGCTTAGTATCCGTCTCTAAGGGCAAAATGACCCCCGACCGCTTTATGGAAAGCATAAAACGCTACGTCTGTTTTCTTGCTGAAAACCCCTTTAAAACCGACACAGGTGTCGTCTTTGCCCCGGAGACCCCAAAGGGCAGGCGGTCAAAGCTTAAGTCCTTAGGCGTCTGTCCCCTTTGCGGCAGTCCCGTTTTCGAAAACTCAAAGGCTTTCTATTGCTCAGGGTGGAAAAGCGGCTGTAAATTCACCGTCTGGAAGGACGAACTTAAGGCCTACGGCGGAGAAGTTACCCCGAACCTTATTTCCACGCTGCTTACGCAGGGCAAGGCTGAAAATATCGCCGTTACCCTTCCCCAAACCGCAGAAAAATGCACCTGTGATATAATTATAAACCGAAATATTAAAGGTTTTTTAGAGCTTAAAGGGCTGAAGCGTGTACAGACCCCACCCTCAGCCCCTGAGTAGAACCTCGGGCGGGGTGCCGGGGTTCGGGCGGCGACCCCAAATCGCCGACCCATTTCCTGAAAGCCGTGATTTTTTACAAAAATATAAGTTGACAAGATGACTTTTCTGTGTTAATATATTTTTAGT
>JAJPZT010000081.1 GCA_021204175.1 Clostridiales bacterium
TTTTTCTCATAGCTATATTATACCATAATCTGAGCCATTTGTCCACACCCTTTAAGGTTTTGTAAATTTTCTCTGTAAGTAATTTTAAAGCTTTCTAACCTAAAGGAAAAACCCACCGCCGAAAATGACGATGGGTTTATATGTTTATGCTTTATTTATCAGCACTTTTCGAATACGGTTGCGATACCCATACCGCCGCCGATACAAAGAGTAGCAAGACCCTTCTTAGCCTCGTCTCTCTTCTTCATTTCGTGAAGGAGAGTAACGATAATTCTTGCGCCTGATGCTCCTACGGGGTGACCGAGAGCGATTGCGCCGCCGTTTACGTTAACCTTGCTCATATCAAAGTTAAGCTCTCTTGCAACAGCGATTGACTGAGCAGCGAAAGCCTCGTTTGCTTCAACGAGATCCATATCCTCAATAGTAACGCCAGCCTTAGCCATAGCGTTCTTAGAAGCACCTACAGGGCCTACACCCATAATTGAGGGATCAACGCCTGCCTGACCCCAGCCGATAAGCTTAGCCATAGGCTTAAGACCGTATTTCTCAACTGCTTCGCCGCTTGCAAGGATAATTGCAGCTGCACCGTCATTGATACCTGATGCGTTGCCGGCTGTAACCTTGCCGCCGTCGGGCTTGAAAGCGGGACGAAGCTTAGCAAGCTTTTCAGCTGATGTAGCTCTGGGGTGTTCGTCAACCTTAAATTCAACTGTTTCCTTCTTAACCTTTACGGGAACGGGAACGATTTCGTCTTCAAACTTGCCTGCTGCAATAGCTGCGGCAGCCTTTTCCTGTGAGCTGAGAGCAAAAGCGTCAAGCTCTTCTCTTGTAATGCCCCACTGATCGGCTACGTTCTCAGCTGTGATACCCATGTGGTAGTTGT
Organism: Clostridiales bacterium; assembly: GCA_021204175.1. Classification (GTDB taxonomy): domain Bacteria; phylum Bacillota; class Clostridia; order Lachnospirales; family CAG-274; genus JAJQCI01. Next base: position 884 of record JAJPZT010000081.1, read on the forward strand.
TGAAAACGTCCCAAAGACCGTCGTTAACCATTGTGTCGATCATATTTGTGTTGAACATTCTTGCGCCGTAACGCGCTGTGGGAATAGCGTAGGGAGCAGCCGACATATTTTCCATACCGCCTGTAACAACGATGTCTGCGTCGCCTGCAAGGATTGTTCTTGCGCCTTCAACAACGCTCTTCATACCTGAGCCGCAAACCATACCGATTGTTGTAGCGGGAATGTCTACTGAAAGACCTGCGCCCAAAGAAGCCTGTCTTGCAGGGTTCTGACCTAAAGCTGCTGTAAGAATACAGCCGAAATATACTTCGTCAACCCACTCGGGCTTAACGCCTGCTCTGTTAAGGGCTTCCTTAATAACGATAGAGCCCATTTTAGCAGCGGGTGTTTTGCTTAAAGATCCGCCGAAAGTACCGATAGCGGTTCTGCAGCAGTTTACAACATATAAATCCTTCATTATAAAATCCTCCTTGTTAAAAGCAAGTTAGTTACTGAGCCTTGGCTGCCTTAATAGCCTCTGTAAGCTTGGGAACGATTTTGTTTACATCGCCCACAACGCCGTAATCGGCTACGTCAAAAATAGGAGCAGACTCGTCTTTGTTTATAGCTACGATAATATCGGATTCTTCCATACCGGCAAGGTGCTGAATAGCGCCTGAAATACCGCAGGCAATATAAAGGTTGGGTCTTACTGTTTTGCCTGTCTGACCTACCTGTAAGTCCTTGGGCTTCCAGCCTGCGTCTACACAGGCACGTGAACAGCTGACTGTTCCGCCGAGAGCCTCTGCCAAATCCTCAAGAATTTTGAAGTTTTCGGGGCCGCCCATTCCTCTGCCGCCTGAAACCAAAATCTTGGCGTCCATAATGTCGGCAACGTCTGAAACCTTTTTAACAACATCTAATATTTCAACATACTTGTTGTCGGGTGTGAAGCCGGGGTTATATTCAACGATTTCCGCTGTTCTTCCGCTTACCTTTTCAAGCTTCTGCATAACGCCGGGACGAACTGTAGCCATCTGAGGTCTGTTGTCGGGGCAGGCAATAGTAGCTATTGTGTTGCCGCCGAAAGCAGGACGTGTCATAAGAAGCTGATTGGGCTTGTCTCTGAAATCGCCGATTTCAAGGAATGTACAGTCAGCCGTAAGACCTGTTTTAACTCTTGCGGAAACACGGGGACCTAAGTCTCTGCCTATTGCAGTTGCGCCTACAAGCATAATTTCGGGCTTAAATTCATTAATAACAGAAGCTACTGCATGAGTATAAGGCTCTGTTCTGTAGTCCTTAAGCTCGGGGTCGTCTACAACGATAACTTTGTCTGCGCCGTATTCGCCTAATTCGGGAGCAAGAGACTTAACGTCAGAACCGACAAGAACAGCTGTTGCCTTTGTGTCAAGAGCAGCTGCAAGCTCTGATGCCTTGCCTATAAGCTCGAATGCTATATTATCAATTTTATTATCTACCTGCTGAGCGAAAATAAAAACGCCCTTATAATCTTCCAATGCCATTTTAATCACGCTCTCCTTTAAATAATATGCTTTTCGGTAAGCTTTCCGACGATGTACTTAACCGATTCTTCGGGGTCAAGATTAACCTTTTCGCCTGAGCCTTTTCTGACTTTGTCAGATGCCTTAGCGATCTTTGTGGGTGAGCCGTTAAGACCTATGTTTGCATCGTCCAAATCCTTAAGGTCATTTCTTCCCCACCATGTAATTTCAGCGTCATATGCGTCGAAAATTCCGCCGGGTGTCATATAACGGGGTGTGTTAAGCTCTGAAAGCGCAGTAATAAGACAGGGCATTTTAGCCTTAAGAACATGGTATCTGTCGTCAAACTGTCTTTCTACTATAACGGAGTCTCCCTCGATCTTAATATCCTGAGCGTAAGAAATTACGGGGATGTTAAGGTGTTCTGAAATCTGAGGGCCAACCTGTGCTGTGTCGCCGTCGATAGCCTGACGGCCTGTAATAACCAGATCATAGTCAAGGTTTCTGATACCTGCGGCAATAGTTGAAGAGGTTGCCCATGTATCTGCGCCGCCTAATACTCTGTCGGTAATAAGGATAGCCTTGTCAGCTCCCATAGCAAGAGCCTCTCTCAAAACGTCCTCAGCCTTGGGCAGACCCATTGAAATAACGGTTACTTCTGCGCCGTACTGATCCTTAAGTCTTAAAGCAGCCTCAAGACCCGCCTTGTCGTCGGGGTTCATTATGGCGAGCATAGCCCCTCTGTCAAGTGTTCCGTCGGGTTTAAATTTAACTCCGCCCTTTGTATCGGGTACCTGTTTAATACAAACTATAATTTTCATTTTATGTCTAAGCCCCCTTATTACGCAAGCAAGGTGCCTGAAATAACCATACGCTGAACCTCTGAAGTACCTTCATAGATTTCGGTTATCTTAGCATCTCTCATCATTCTTTCAACGTCATACTCTCTTGTGTAGCCGTAGCCGCCGTGAAGCTGAACGCACTTTGTGGTAACTTCCATAGCGGTTTCTGCTGCGTAAAGCTTAGCCTGTGCAGCTTCAAAGGAGTATCTGTTCTGTGTCTGCTTAGCAAGGGCAGCCTTATAAACCAAAAGCTTAGCAGCTTCTACCTTTGTAGCAAGGTCTGCAAGCTGGAACTGTGTGTTCTGGAATGCGCCGATAGGTCTGCCGAACTGTTTTCTTTCCTTAACATAGGCAATAGTTCTTTCAAGTGCGCCTTCTGCAATACCCAAAGCCTGAGAAGCGATACCGATACGTCCGCCGTCAAGAGTGTGCATAGCCATAGCGAAGCCCTTGCCCTTAACGCCTAAAAGGTTCTCCTTGGGGATACGGCAGTCTGTGAAGATAAGCTCATATGTAGATGAACCTCTGATACCCATTTTCTTTTCCTTTGTACCGAAGCTGAAGCCGGGTGTGCCTTTTTCTACTATAAAGCCTGAAATTTCCTTCTTAGGTCTGCCTTTTCTGTCAGTTACTATATCTGTAATGGCAAAAACTACATAAACGTCTGCTTCCTTGCCGTTTGTAATGAATATTTTGCTTCCGTTAAGAACATATTCATCGCCGTCAAGAACAGCCTTTGTCTGCATACCCTGAGCGTCTGTACCTGCACCGGGTTCTGTCAAAGCAAATGCACCTAACTTTTCACCCTTAGCAAGGGGAACGAGGTATTTCTGCTTCTGTTCTTCTGTTCCGTATGTAAGGATAGGATCGCAGCAAAGAGAGGTGTGAGCTGAAACAATAACGCCTGTTGTGCCGCAAACCTTTGAAAGCTCTTCAACACACATAACGTAAGTTAAAACATCACAGCCCTGTCCGCCGTATTCCTTGGGTACGGGTATTCCCAAAAAGCCGTTTTTAGCCATCTTCTCAACAGTTCCTCTGGGGAAGATTTCGGTTTCGTCAACTTCCTGAGCCAAAGGCTTAACCTCTGTTTCGGCAAAGCTTCTGAAAAGCTGCTGCTCAAGGAGCTGCTTTTTTGTTAAACCAAATTCCATTATAAGTCCTCCTAATCTGAATTTAAACTCCCCTGTTTCAGGGAAGCCGCCGGTTATAAACCGAACCGAAGGGCAGCCCGGTTCTCCTTTTATGAGCCAGCTTGCCCCGACAGTTAATTATCTATATTAAATGTTTTAAGAAAGTGATTAAATATATAAGAAAGCGGTGAAAGATTTAATCAATCATCAATTCCTTAATTGCAATCAGTCCCTTAAAGAATGTGTCATCAAAGTGACAGATTATATTTTTTATTAATATTCAAATCAATATTTGAAGAAGCCCTCGCCGGTCTTTCTTCCGAGCTTTCCGCCTCTTACCATCTGACGGAGAAGTCTTGCGGGACGGTACTTGCTGTCGCCTGTTTCTTCCTGAAGAACTTCCATAATATGTAAGCATGTGTCAAGACCGATAAGATCGCCTAAAGCAAGGGGTCCCATAGGATGGTTGCAGCCGAGCTTCATAGCTGTGTCGATGTCTTCTGCACTTGCAAGACCTTCTTCAAGAACAACGATAGCTTCGTTAATCATAGGAACAAGAATCTTGTTTACAACAAAGCCAGGGCCTTCCTTAACCTCAACAGGTGTCTTGCCGATTTTTTCGGAAAGCTCGTAGATTGTGTTGAATGTTTCTTCAGATGTGTTAAGACCTCTGATAACCTCAACAAGCTTCATAACCGTAGCAGGGTTGAAGAAGTGCATACCGATGAACTTGTCGGGTCTTCTTGTTGCACTTGCGATTTCTGTAATAGAAATTGAAGATGTATTTGTAGCAAAGATTGTGTCGAAATGACAAATGTCTTCAAGAGCTGCAAATATATCCTTCTTAATTTTAACGTTTTCAACGATTGCTTCGAGAACGAGATCAGCGTTTCTTGCTTCGTGAAGCTCTGTTGTGAAAGCAATTCTGCCTAAAACCTCAGCCTTAGCCTCTTCTGTCATTTTTCCCTTTGAAACCTGCTTGTCAAGGCTCTTTGTAAGCTTTGCCTTAGCGCCGTCCAAAATAGCATCGTTTAAGTCTCTGAAAGTAACCTCAAGACCTGCCTTAGCCATAACCTGACCGATGTCAAGACCCATTTGACCTGCGCCTAAAATAAATACGGTTTTAATCATTTTTTTACCTCCGTAAATGATATATAAAAATTATTTATTGGTTTACTGTTGATTAACAATTTTTAAAGTTCTTTTCTCTCTTTTCAACAAAGGCTGTCATACCTTCCTTTTGGTCTTCTGTAGCAAAGCAAAGACCGAAGGCTTCTGCTTCGAAGGAAACGCCTGTTGCAATATCTGTCTGAAGACCTCTGTTAATGCAGGCTTTAGACTGTCTTACCGCAATCTGAGCGTTTGCACAGATTGCCTCTGCAAGAGCCATAGCCTCGTCCATTAATGCTTCGGGCTCAACAACCTTGTTTACAAGACCGATTGAAAGAGCTTCGTCAGCCTTAATTGTTTTGCCTGTTAAAATAAGTTCCATAGCCTTAGCCTTGCCTACTGTACGGGGAAGTCTCTGTGTTCCGCCGAAACCGGGAGTTATACCTAAGCCAACCTCGGGCTGACCGAATTTAGCCTTGCTTGAAGCAATTCTCATATCGCAGGAAAGAGCAAGCTCGTTGCCTCCGCCCAAAGCAAAGCCGTTGATAGCTGCAATAACGGGCTTGGGAGAATTTTCGATAGCCATAAATACGGAGTTGCCGTATACGCCGAAAGCCTTGCCTTCAACTGCACCGAAATCCTTCATTTGAGAAATGTCTGCTCCGGCAACAAAAGCCTTGCCTGCGCCTGTAATAATTATAACGTATACGTCTTTATTATTTTCGGCTTCTGTGAAAGCTTGGCTTAAATCGCTTAACACTTCATCATTAAGAGCATTAAGAGCCTGAGGCTTGTTTATTGTAAGAACAGCCACATTGCCTTTAACCTCACTAAGTACATTTGACATTTTTTTAACCTCTTTTCCGAAATTTTTTTATGTTGATATTATACACCTATATTTAAAATCTGTAAACAGAAAATATTCATTTTAACGAAAATTTTACTCTTTCGTCATATTTGTCAGCGTTTTTTAATAATTTTTTAGTAAAATTTTTATTCGCTTTTTAAAATCAAAAGTTCAATTTTTGCAAAATCTTTGTTAAGTTCTTCACAAACTTAAGCCGATAAAGCCTCCCCTCCTTAATTTAGCCTCCCCTTGAGGGCGTTCAGAAGTTTTGCCTTTGGCAAAACCCGTGCTTCGCACGTCCCGAACTCTTTCGGGTTCTAGGTAGCAGCCGCAGGCTGACGGAGAGGTGTATCAGCTTTATACGTTTAAAATATAATTTTTGGCATAGATTACAGTTTTTATGTGAAAAACACTATGTTTTCAACTTCTTTTTTCCTGTTTATACTATTATATCCCCTATTCCCAAATATTGATTGTTTACATTTTCGTAACATTTCTGTAACATATATGACACAAGGACAGCAAACTGAGGTCCTTGAAAAATTCTAAGGAGGAATACATATGAAAATAAAAACATTTACAGCCGTAACCTTATCGGCAGTCCTGACCCTGTCACTGACAGCCTTCGGTCAGACCTGTAACCCAAACGGGTTTATTCATATCGACATCATAACGGAAGAAGAAGCCGAAGAAATTTTTTCTTCCGAGGATGTATGTGAAGATTTAAGCCAAATTTTCAACAACTATTTGCACAGCTTTGAACATTCTCAGCCGGAAGAGCCGGAAAACCACCAACTCCCCTCTTTGCCCGACAGCTTAAAGCCCGGCACGAACCACACCGAACCAACAACGGAAGCCACAACCAAGTACACAGAACCTACTACCGAAGCCACAACAAAACAGGTTTACACAACAACCGAAACAACTACAAAGCACATTCAGCCCACAACTGAAATCACAACTAAATACGTTAAACCCGTAACGGAAACTACAACCAAATACATAGAACCTACTACCGAAACAACAACAAAACAGGTTCAGACAACAACGGAAACAACCACAAAAGAAAACACCACCAAATACACAGAAGCTTCAACGGAAGCTACAACCTCAGCTTCATCATCAGCCTCAACTTCATCAAACAGCAGTGTGGCTAATCAAATTCTTTCCCTTGTAAACACTGAAAGAGCCGCAGCCGGGCTTTCTGCCTTAACATTAGACTCAAGCTTAACAAATGCGGCAATGTTAAAGGCGCAGGATATGGCTGACAACAACTATTTCAGCCACACATCCCCCACCTACGGAACGCCCTTCCAAATGCTTCAGACCTTGGGCATAAGCTATAAATCCGCCGGAGAAAACATAGCGAAGGGTCAGAAGTCAGCCGAAGCGGTTATGACCGCATGGATGAACTCCGAGGGGCATAAAGCCAACATTTTAAGCTCCTCCTACGGCAAGCTGGGCGTAGGATATGTAAGCCAAAACGGAACAACCTATTGGGTTCAAATTTTCACAGACTGATAAATCAGTAATACATAAATAACAGTTCAGCCAACCAATTCGCTAAACGTCTGTTTCTTAACTGAAAAATAATACATAAACGAAAAAATCTCCTTTAACGTAAAACTACGCAAAGGAGATTTTTTCATAAAATCATTAAAGGAGAAAAAAAGAATGTGTAGGAAACTTTGATTAACGGATAAGCGCCCTTAATCACAGCTTCCCAAGCCGCTTTTTACGGCTGTAATTATATTATTGCCCCAAAAATGATTTTTATACGTCAGCCTTCATAAACATTATCATAAAAGAAGGTGTAAAAACCGAGAATAGTAGAATTTAGCGGAACTTTCATTGTTTCACCGTCTCCGAGATATATATTATATATAAAGGTTAACTCACCGGCAGCGGAAACGGCATAGGTTTCAACACCGTATAACTCAGCATCGCCAATCTCTTTCAAGCCTTCAATACTTTCCGACTCGTTATTATTTTCATCATATTTGGCGTCGGTCTTATTTATAAAATTCAAGCCTATAACACAGACGTCGCTTAAGCTTATGACTTCATCGGGACGGAAGGTTCCGTCTGAATATCCGCCGATTAAGCCCAAAGATTTTGCCGTCAATAAGGATTCATAATATTCGCTTTCGGCTGAAACATCGGCAAAGCCTTCTCCGCCCTCCGCCTTAAAGCCGCAAAGCTTAACAAGGCTGTCAACAAACATTCCTCTTGTTATCTTAATGGAAAGCTTAGACTGAAGCTGCCCGTTAAATTCAAAAATATTCATGTTTAAATCCGCATTATTAGCCGTTTTTTCTTCATATAAATATATTGTTCCGGCAGCCATATCAGCAGATATTTCATTAAAGCCTTCACAATCATAGCCTGCTTTTTTATCTTTTTTATAGGCATAGACAATATTATCACTATGATTCTGCTTTATAAGTGAAATAAAATTTAAGTATATTGCCGTTATATTATGTGCTTCTGCTAACTCTGTTATGTCCTCTGCCATTTTGTATTCAGCCGAGTTTTCCGAATAAGTATAGTAAGGCAAAATAATGAAGAGACTGCTTCCCTTTGCTTCAGCCAAAGATATGATTTTTGAAATATCATCGATTAATGAGGTGTTTTTGTAATCCTCAAGCTCAATTTGAAGCAGAATTTCATCCCACGCCTTTAAATTTTCGGAAAGCTTGTTTATGCAGTCAGCCGCCGTAAAATCGGAAAGAGTTTTGCCCCGAACACTCAAATTAATAATATTTGAGTTTGTCTCATAATTGCCGTAAAATTCAGACCAGCCGCATTTTTTAATAATGAAGCTGTCATCCTCTTCATAGACACAGGCAGTTGAGCCGCCTATAATAACGGTGTTTACCCTGTCATTGTCAAAAACAATTTCATCGGGATAGTCATATACGGCTTCTGCATCGCCGACTGCTTTTGAACAGCTGACAGCAGCACCCAAACACATAACAGTAAAAGCCAAAACAACAGCTTTCAAAATAATTTTTTTCATTTTGTTCTCTCCGTTCATAAAAATTTTAAATATTGCAGTCTATTTTCCCACATTAAAAGAGGAAACAATAAACTGTATCACACACAGAATTACAACAGCCGCCAAAGTGCCGTTTAAGCCCGAAAACATATAAAAACAGGGCATTATAAGTACGGAAAAGACGTTAAAAAGCACAATCCACAGCAAAAACATATATTTTCCCTTACTGTTTTTAAACAGCGTCATTGCGGAGTATCCGTTTAAAATAAAGAGAAAAACAGTGGCTACGCCTATGGGGGTTAAAACAACGGCACGGCTTTTTAACATCAGCACCGAAAGAGCGTTAAAAACACAGTAAAACAGCACCGAAAACAAAACGCCCCACATAAGCTTTGAAAAAACCTTATAGCCGCCGCTTAAAGGCAGTGAATTTATAAGCAGTGAGTTTTTTCCGCAGTAATCGTCATAAAACAGCTTGAAGTTGACCGCCGCAGTTAACAAAAGCCCCAAAATCAGCAAAAAAACCTCAGCGCCGCTGCTTTTGAAAAAGGCTATATGCAAAGCGAAAACAACTAAATAAACAAGCCACAGCCTTTTTAACATTCTTTGAAAATCATAAAGAGCCATTGCCGAACACCTCCTTATAAAAATCCTCAACGCCCTTTCCCGTTGCGTTTCGAATTTCTTCACAGGTTTTTACAAGCTTAACCTTGCCCTCGTGAAGCAAAACCACATCGTCAATGAGCCCGTCAATGCCCCTTAAATATTCTGCGCTTATGACCACAAGGGGATTTCCCTCAAGAGACTTAATGACGGTTTTAAGATAGTCGCCCCTTTCGTTTCTGTCGAAATAGTCAAGAGGCTCGTCCAAAACGTAGAGATCGGCTTTTCTTCCGCCCAAAAGCGAAAGCCCTATAAGCTGGTTTACGCCCTTAATCTTCTCAATCTTATTGTTCGGGTCAATCCCCATTTGCTGCATAAGATTAACCGCCTTTTGTCTTTCAAAATCGCCATAAAAGGCTTCATAAAACTCAATAAGACCCTGAACCGTTTTAAATTTCGAAACAATATCGTGGTTCAAAAGCATAGCTATTCGCTTTTTGGCGTTTTTTCCTATTTTTTTGCCCTCTAATAGAACCTTTCCCTCGTCGGGCTTTTCAACACCGCAGATAAGCCTTAAAAGGGCGGACTTTCCCGATTTTTTGCCGCCGAAAACGCCAACGGTTCTGCCCTTGTAAAATCCCAAGTTTATTCCTTCAAGAAGGGTTTCGCCCCTGTATTCCTTATCCGCATTTATTATCTTTATAAAAAAATCTTCTTCCATATTTTATCACCGTCAAATCGTATAAAAAGCCTTAAAAAGCTTAATGCCCGTTTCTATATCCTTACAGCCGCAAAGCTCTCTCGCGGAGTGCATAGCCAAAATCGGCAGACCGATTTCCACAAATGGAAGTCCCAAGCCTGCGGAAAATAGTGCACCGGCGGACTGACCGCCCCTTATGCCGGAACGGTTGTAAAAGCTTTGAACAGGCACTTTGTGTTCTCTGCAAATTTCTTTAAACACCGCCGCAGAATAAACCTCTGTAGAATAGGTTTTCGAAGCGGCGTATTTAATAACAATTCCTCCGTTTAAAACGGGAAAGTTTGTAATGTCATATTTTTCGCCGTAGTTGGGGTGATAGCCCTGTGCAACGTCGCAGCTTAAGGCAATGGAGTCCTGACAGGCGGCGGCAACGTCCTCGTTTGAATAGCCCAAGCCTCTGCCTATTCTCATAAGCATATCTCTCCAAAAAACAGATTTTGCCCCCTCCGAGGTCATACTGCCTACCTCTTCATTATCGAAGAAAAATGCCATATTGATGTAGTCACGGCTTCTTTCCTTTTTAAAGCCCTCTGTTATACAGAAAACCATAAGAAGATCGTCAAGTCTGGGAGCGCTTAAAAAGTCGTTTTCAAGCCCCAAAAAAGCTCCCTTTTCAGCATTGTATACAGTAAACTCATAATCTAAAATGTTGCCTTCCGCAACTCTTGCTTCTTTGGCAATGTACTTTTCAAAGTCAAAGTCCTTGTCCTCGCTTAAAACTCCGCAGACAGGCAGTGTTTCCTTTTGAAGATCCGGCTCGGCTAAAGCCTTTTTAAAGTGGGGAGCAAGGGAAGGAATTGTAAGCATAGGACGCTTAAAATCCATAAAAATTTCCTGCGGCTTTAAATAGGTTTCGCCGCTTGCAATAATTCTTCCCGCAAAGGAAAGAGGTCTGTCGAACCAGCTTGAAGCCGCAACACCCCCGAAGGCTTCTGTGTTAAGCCTTATATAGCCCTTGTCTATAAGAGTAGGAGCTTTCTTTATTTTAAATGAAGGGCTGTCAAGGTGGGCGGCGGTTATTTTAAACTGCGGCTTTTTCAAATTCTGACCTACAGTAAAGGCAATAATTGAAGATGACTCCTTAACGGCGTAGTATGCGCCGCCTTTTTTGAGCCTCAAGGGCTTCGAAAGGTCAAGCTCCTCAAAACCGTAGTCGTCAAGCTCGTTTGCAATGTACCTTGCCCCGAAAGCGGCGTCGGGTATGTTTCCTATAAATTCAGTCAGTTTCTCGGCATTATTCATAATTTTCACCTCGTATTTTTTGTAACAGTTCAGCCGTGTCTTTTATTTTCAGATTTTTGCATATTTATATGCATAAAATCTGAAAATAAGACACGAGCGGAGCGCCAAATAATGAGTAAAACAGAGCATCGCAGATGCGAAGGATGCGAAGCAGACGTTTTGCGAATTATTTGGCTGAACTGTAACGTTTTTTTCATAATCTCATATTTCATCGTTTTTCTTAAATTTCCCTATATATAATCTTATAAATCAATTAAGGATTTGTCAAGGGAAAAATGCTTAAGGCTTTCGAAATTTTAATAATGAGTAAGATTAAAAGAAGCCGACAAGCCTCCCCTTGAGGGGAGGTGGCAGCCAACGCTGATTTTTGAAAAAAATCAGTGCGGCTGACGGAGAGGTGTATTTAGCGGTTTAGCTTTTCTTACAATTGTCAAGACTTAACATAGAGGTGATTTCAATGAAAAAATATATTTTTATATTTTTGGGTATTGCTGCGGTTATTTTTTTATGCAGAAGTTTAAACACAAACGAAAATGCCGATGCGGAAATTGACTTAACCACAGCGAACCTTTACATTAAAACAGATGAGGAAGCCGCCCCCTTAACCGCCGTATATTCCGAAAGCCTTCAGGGCATTGAAACCACCGCCGAAATTATGTTTATGAAGAACACAGACCCCCTGCCCTATGATTTTATAATCAGTTGCATAGCTGAGGACAAAACCCCTTATATAGTTATAGAAGAGGGACAGCAGATTTTCGACCTGTCTCACATTGAGGAAATTGCGGAAAGCTTAGGTTATTTCGACGCAGACACCTATATTGAGCTTTATCCTCTATATGTAACCCCGGCTTTTAACAGCACCGCCTATAGACAATTTTATAAAAACGCCGCAGAAATTATAAGAGAAAAAGCCCCCAAAAGCAAAATTGTGTGGGCGGTTGCTCCCGAGCTTATCTATAGCGAGACGGATTTTCTGCCGCCGGAACAGTCCTTTGACTATATAGGCATATCCCTCCTCTGCGGCTTAAACGGCGAAAACACCTTGCCCCTGATTTATGACAAGCTTGAATATTTAAGCTTTGCCTATTCAAAGCCTTTAATTATAAGCCGCTTTTCCGCGGCGGACTACTGCGAAATCAGTCACAGCTATTATAAAAACGAAAAAAGAAAATATATAGCGGCTCTAAGCGAGATAAAAGCCCTTTACCCCAACATTATAGGCGTCATTGTCTATGAAGCGAATAATTATGAATTTGAGGGTTATAACAACAGGCTCTTAATTTCAAACGACGACGAAGCCTTAAGGGAGCTTGCAGCAATAATCAGAGAATTTGAAAATGACACTGTAAGTGAAAGAAAGCTGCCTGTCTGCGCTGTTATAATTTCAGGCTCGGCATATTTAAACGAAGAGGACTACAACAAATTTTTTTCACCGACCTATACGGCTGTTTCTTTAAACAGTGAAAAATATATAAACATATCAAGAGCTTTAAAAACAGAGGTTTCTGAGAAAAACAAGACTGTTATTATTTGCGGCAATATGGTATAATAGGCTCAGAGGTGATAAAAATGAACGTAAACAACAAAGAAATAGAAAGAAAATTCCTTGTTAAGACACTGCCTGAAGGCTTAAGCTCATATGAATGCAAAAGCATTATTCAAGCCTATGTTTCCACAAACCCCACTTTGAGAATAAGAAAAGCCGACGATAAATACTTTTTTACATTCAAAAGCGCCGGAATTATTGAAAAAGCGGAGTTTGAATACCCCATAACGGAAGAGCAGTTTAATCATTTGAAGGAAAAAACCGAGGGCAATATAATAGAAAAAAAGCGTTATATTATTCCCCTTGATGAGGAACTTATTGCGGAGCTTGACATATACAGCGGCGACCTTCAGGGCTTTATGAATGTAGAGGTTGAATTTAAGAGTATGCAGGAAGCCCTTATTTTTAATCCGCCGGAATGGTTCGGTGAGGAAATAAGCCTTGACCGCAGATATTCAAACGCTTCGCTGTCACTTTGCGGACTTCCTAAAGACTGAAAACGCCCATTTCTTAAGGCATTTTAGGCTCAGCATAAAATTTTTCCAATTTTTGGAAAATTATCCTTGCATTTTAAATTATTGTGTGCTATAATCGAATTGTTGGTAAATATTGGCATAAACAGCAAATTTTTATCTTCCATATTATGAAAGATAAAATTACTTATGATTTTTTAATTTTTAATGGAGGGATAATTTATGACAAACAAAACACAAACTGTTTTAATCGCCGGAGACAACACTGATTTTTGCGACATACTTGCCGCACATTTGGGAAAACAGCCCGACCTTGAAATTTCAGGCATAGCCAAAGACGGCGAAGAGGCTGTAAAAAGAATTTTAGAGGAAAAGCCAGACATCGCCCTTTTGGACGGAATTATGCCCAAATTAGACGGCATAGGCGTTTTGGAAAGGCTTGCGGAGTCACCCGAAAAAAGTCAGACAAAGTGCATTATTTTAACCGCCATAACAAAGGAGCAGATTACACGAAGAGCCTTTGAATTGGGCGCATATTATTACATCGCAAAGCCCTTTGACCCCGACCTTCTTATTTCAAGAATACGCCAGCTTAAAGAGCCTGCCGGGGCAGCTATTTCAAAGAGCCTCTGCCTTGCAAGAAGCAGTGAATATGACCTTGAAACTAAGGTAACAAACATTCTTCACGAAATAGGCGTTCCGGCTCACATAAGGGGCTATCACTATATGAGAGAAGCCATTTTAATGGCAATTAATGACATCGATGTTTTGAACTATATTACAAAAGAGCTCTACCCCACAATTGCCAAAAAATGCAACACAACTCCCAGCCGGGTTGAAAGGGCTATCCGCCACGCAATTGAGGTAGCTTGGAGCAGAGGAAAGGTAGACGCCATAAATAATCTTTTCGGCTACACCATAAACAGCCATAAGGGCAAGCCCACAAACAGCGAGTTTATTGCTTTAATTGCCGACAGGCTCAGACTAGAGCTTAAGGCAAGTTAAAATTAATCATATAAAACAATATATGCTCCACCTCTCCGCCTACCTACGGTAGGCACCTCCCCTCAAGGGGAGGCTTGTCGGTGTATATTAAAAAAGGGCTTAATTAAAGCCCTTTTTGTATACCTATATTCTTCTTAATTCTTAAAGCTGTGGACGGGAGCAGGTATTCTTCCTCCTCTTCTTATAAACCTCTCGCAGGAATAGCCGTTTACGGGCATAACGGGAGCAGTTCCCAACAAGCCGCCGAACTCGACACTTTCACCCACTTTCTTGCCGTATGCCGGAATAATTCTTACGGCGGTAGTCTTGTTATTAATCATGCCTATAGCCATTTCATCGGCAATTATGCCCGAAATTGTAGAAGCGGAGGTATCTCCGGGGATAGCTATCATATCAAGCCCTACAGAGCAGACACAGGTCATAGCTTCAAGCTTTTCAATTGTCAAAGCACCGCTGACAACCGCATCAATCATTCCGTGATCCTCGCTTACGGGGATAAATGCGCCGCTTAAGCCTCCAACATATGAGGAAGCCATAAGACCGCCCTTCTTAACATTGTCGTTAAGAATAGCAAGGGCTGCGGTTGTGCCCGGTGCACCGGCAGCTTCAAGCCCCATTTCGTTGAAAATTTCGGCTATGCTGTCGCCTATTGCCGGTGTAGGAGCAAGGGACAGGTCGATTATGCCGAAAGGCACGCCCAGTCTCTTTGACGCCTCCTGTGCCACAAGCTGACCTACTCTTGTTATTTTAAACGCCGTCTTTTTGATTATTTCGCAGAGTGTCTCAAAATCGGCATTTCCCGCACCCTGAAGGGCATATTTAACAACGCCCGGCCCGCTGACGCCTACGTTTATAACTCTGTCTCTTTCACCTACGCCGTGAAAAGCACCTGCCATAAAGGGGTTGTCCTCAACGGCATTACAGAAAACAACAAACTTAGCACAAGCCATAGAGCCGTTATTTCTGGTGAGATAAGCCATTTCTTTAATGATCTCGCCCATTTTTTTAACGCCGTTCATATTTATGCCGTTTCGTGACGTGCCTAAGTTTACGCTTGAACAAACTCTCTCTGTTTCAGACAAAGCTTCGGGAATACTCCTGACCAAATTTATGTCGCTTTGGGTTGAGCCCTTTTGAATAAGAGCCGAATAGCCCCCTATAAAATTGACCCCTACGTTTATAGCCGCCTTGTCAAGGGTTTTGGCTATTTCAACACAGGTTTCCTGTGAGTGGCCGCTGGCTGCAAGGGCAATAGGCGTAACGGAAATTCTTTTGTTTACAACGGGAATACCGTATTCTCTTGAAATCTGCTCCCCTGTTTCCACAAGCTTGTCTGCGCTTTTTGTAATCTTGTCGTAAATCTTGCCGCAAAGCTTCTTTGGGTCTGAGTCGGCGCAGTCCAAAAGGTTTATGCCCATTGTTATGGTACGTACGTCAAGATTTTCTTCACTTATCATTTTATTAGTTTCCAAAACTTCTTTTTGAGTAATCATAAAAGCAAGCCCTCCGTTAATATCCGCAAAAAAATTAGATTTTACAAAAATGTCAAATCCTATGCATACTGTCGAAAATATCTTCTCTTTGCAGCTTAACCTCAAGCCCTAACTCATCGCCGATTGATTTAAGCCCTGTTGACACATTCTCAAACTTATGAGTGCTTTCGCTTAAGTCAACTATCATCATCATATTAAAATATCCCCCTACGATTGTTTGGGAAATATCCAAAATGTTAATACCCTCTTCTGCAAGGTAGGTGCAAATTCTGCCTATAATACCTACGCTGTCTTTACCCAAAACGGTGATAATTCCTCTCATAATGAAATCCTCCGATAATCTTTTTTTATAAATCTTCTTTATTAGAAATAGTATCACAAAAACAATTGTTTTGCAATTCCTTTATTAATTTTTTTTCATTTTCCGTAAGCTCCGCTTTTTCAAGCAAATCGGGACGCTTATTGAATGTAGCGATTACCGACTGCTCTCTTCGCCATTTTTCCACATTTCCGTGATGACCGCTTAACAAAACCTCGGGCACCTTCCGCCCCATAAACTCGGGGGGTCTTGTATATTGGGGATATTCCAAAAGACCGTCGGAAAAGCTTTCGTTCATAAAGCTTTCTTCCTTATTAAGCACTCCGCTCACAAGCCTTGAAACGCAGTCTATTATGACCATTGCCCCCAGCTCTCCCCCTGTCAAAACAAAGTCGCCGATAGAAATTTCCTCCGGGTTAAGCTCTTCGATAACTCTCTCGTCAATTCCCTCATAATGGCCGCATAATATAATAAGCTCGTCTTCACGGCTCAGCTCCTCCGCTTTGGCTTGGGTCAAAGTTTTTCCCCGGGGAGACATATAAAGAAGCCTTGTTCCCTCTTTTGCTCTTTTTTTAACACTCATATAGGCGTCATAAACAGGCTGAGCAGCCATAATCATTCCTGCGCCGCCGCCGTAGCAATAATCGTCTACACGTCTGTGCTTGTCCTTTGTGAAGTCTCTTATGTCAACGGCTTCCACCTCAATTAAGCCCTTTTCAATGCCCCTGCCTATAACGGAATAGTCAATGCCCTTTTCAATCATTTCTTTAAACAGCGTCAAAACATAAAATTTCATTGATCCTGTCCCTCTAAAAGCCTGACTGTCATTTTCTTTTCGGAAACCGACACCGACAATATGCATTTTTTAATCGCCGGAATTAAAATGTCCTTTTCCTCTGTTTTAATGACATAAACATCGTTTGCCCCTGTAAACAATATGTCATTAAGCTCGCCCAGCTTAGTGCCGTCCTCTTTTACGACTTCCATACCGTAAAGGTCTGAAATGTAATATTCGTCCTCTTCACAGGGAGCAGCCATATCTCTTGTGATATAAAGCTCTGTCCCTTTAAGGGCCTCGGCGGCTGTCATATCGTTCACCCCTTCAAGACCCAAAAGAATCATTCCCTTATGCACTCTGAAGCCCTCGATTTTATACTCCTTAACCCCGCCCTTGGTTTTTGTGAAAACCACAGGAAAGGTTTTAAACTCCTCTATATCGTCCACATAGGGATAAACCTTAACCTCTCCCTTAATTCCGTGTGTGTTGACGATTTTGCCTACGCTGAAATAATCCATAAATATAATCTCCTGTAAAAATTTCTGATTTTTCTAAATTATAACATAGCTTAATTAAATTTTCTACCCCTGAATAAAAATTTTATACGGGCATAAAATAATTTAAAAACAATATGAGGTAAGAATATGTGCGGAATTTCGGGATTTTGTAATTTTTATGAGGATTATAACAAAAACAGAGACTATTACACAGACATTTTAATAAAAATGCGGCGTTCTTTGGCTCGCAGAGGCAGCGACACAACAGGGGAATTTTTAGACAGACACATAGGCTTGAGCCAGACAAGGCTGACAATCAGGGACTTAAAAAACGGAAATCAGCCTATAATTCGTCAAA
The DNA here is from genome assembly GCA_021204175.1 of Clostridiales bacterium. Lineage (GTDB taxonomy): Bacteria > Bacillota > Clostridia > Lachnospirales > CAG-274 > JAJQCI01. Next base: position 18,375 of record JAJPZT010000081.1, read on the forward strand.
AAGGCGACAGAACCTGCGCCATAGTCTATAACGGAGAAATTTACAACGCCGAGGAGCTTAAAGACGACCTTGTTTCAAAGGGCTATGTTTTCGAAACAACCACTGACACAGAGGTTATTTTATACGCCTATATGGAATACGGCGTGCCGTCGGTAAAACTCTTAAACGGCATATTTGCCTATGCGATTTGGGACAGCAAGGAGGAAGCCCTGCTTTTGTTTCGTGACCGCTTCGGAGTTAAGCCGCTGTTTTACACTGTGGGAGAACAGGGGCTGATTTTCGGCTCAGAGCCTAAGGCTGTTTTCGAACACCCGGGTATTAACCCTGAAATAGATGACAGCTCTTTAAGAGAGGTTTTGGGCATAGGCCCTGCAAGAACGGAAGGCAATGGAGTGTTTAAAAACCTTAAAGAGGTAAAATACGGCTCATATGTTTACTTTTCAAAGGATTGTTTTAAAGAGGTAAAATATTGGGACTTAGCTGCCCTGCCCCATAAAGACACAGAAGCGGAGACAATCGCCAAAACACGTTATTTAATTACTGACGCAGTGAAACGCCAGCTTGTTTCGGACGTGCCGGTCTGCTCATTTCTTTCAGGCGGTATCGATTCAAGCATAATTACAGCCTGTGCCTACAGTATTCTTAAGGAAAAAGGTGTTACGCTTAACACATTTTCCTTTGACTTTACGGGCAACGATAAATTTTTCGAAGCAAACTCATTTCAGCCCACAAGGGATAAGCCCTATGTTGATATGGTTTTAAAGGCTTACCCCTCAAACCATACCTGTTTGGAGTGTGACGAGGTGGATTTGGCGGATCTCCTTGAAAATGCTGCGGAAGCAAAGGACTTGCCGGGAATGGCAGACGTAGACAGCTCGCTTTTATATTTCTGCTCACTTGTTAAGAAGCACAATAAGGTAGCTTTAACGGGAGAATGTGCCGACGAAATCTTCGGGGGCTACCCCTGGTTTTTTCGGGAAGAGCTCTACGGAGCGGATACTTATCCCTGGTCGGTCAATCTTCATATAAGAGAGTCTCTTTTGAGAGAGGACGTAAAGAAAAGTCTTGACCTTAAGGGGTATGTAACATCAAAATATGATGAGAGCCTTAAAAAAGTGCCTTATCTGCCGTCGGACAATGAAGAAACAAGGCTTCTTCGAAAAATAAATTATTTGAGCATAAAGCATTTTATGACAACACTTTTAGACCGTATGGACAGAATGTCTATGTATTCGGGACTTGAAGCAAGAGTGCCCTTTGCGGATCACAGAATTGTCGAATATATTTACAATGTGCCTTGGGAGATAAAAGCAAAAAACAATACTCCGAAATATCTGCTCAGAAAGGCTTTTGAGGATATTCTGCCCTCCGAAATTATTTGGCGGAGGAAGAGCCCCTACCCCAAAACCTATAACCCTGCCTATGAGGCTTTGTTAAATTCAAGGCTTAAGGCAGTTTTAGCTAACCCCTCAGAGCCGATTAACGAAATTTTCGATAAAAAAGCGGTGGAAGCCTTTATTGAAAGCCCCAAAGACTACGGAACACCATGGTTCGGTCAGCTTATGTGCGGAGTTCAAATGATGGCTTATATTCTTCAGATAAATTACTGGCTTAAAAAATATTTATAAAAAATCTTTAACAAAGCAAGCCTTTGAGACAGCATTTTTTTGCTTAATTACGGCTTGTTTTTTTTGCCCGGTTATACTATAATGGTTTACTGAGAAAAAAATCTTATTGAAATGAGGTTATTATTAATGGGTTCACGCCTTAATTTTAAAATAATAGAATTAAAAGACAAGGAGCTTTTAGACGGATATTTAAAAAAGGAAAGCGGTTTTATAGGGGAACACAACTTCGCCGACCTTTTTATTTGGCAGTTTGAATATAACATACAGTTTGCTGTATATGAAGGATATTTATATTTAAAAATGACCTCTCCCGAAAAGGGAAAGGACTTTTATTTAATGCCCTTCGGAAAAAGAGAGGGCTTTATTAAGGCTCTTGAGGTTTTGGCTGAGGAAGGCAACAGAACAGAGGGCAAAATTTATTTCTGCTCCGTCAGCAAATGGCAGAAAACACTTGCCGAAGCCGCTTTCGGCAGCCGCCTAAGCCTTGTTCAGTCAGTAGACTTTGCAGACTATATCTATACCTCCGAAAGCCTTATCGAGCTTAAAGGAAAGAAGCTTCACGGAAAGAAAAATCACCTGAACCGCTTCAAAAGAGATTTTGAAGGCAGGTGGAACTATGAAGAGCTTGACGATTATAACGCTGAGGAATTTTTCGCCTTTCAGCTTAGGTGGTGTTCTCTTCACGACGCCAAGGAGTTTGAGGGGGAAACAAAGGCTGTGGGGGCACTGCTTGAAAACCGAAAGGAGTTAGGGGTTAAAGGGGGTCTTGTGAGAGTTGAGGGTCAGGTTATAGCGATGACCTTGGGAACGGAGTTTAATTCCGAAATATTCGTTGTAAACATAGAGAAGGCTCTTCCAGACATAAACGGCGGCTATCAAATTATAAACAATGAATTTGCAAGGAGAAATCTTGCGGGATATAAATATATAAACAGAGAAGAGGATATGGGCATTGAGGGGCTGAGACAGGCTAAAACCTCATATTGCCCGGAGTTTATGGGCGAAGCCTATGAGGGGTGGCTTTTATGATAAGATTTGCAAGTTCAGGCGAAAAAAACGGAGTGTTAAAGGTGCATAACGTCTGTTTTCCAAGTGAGGCAAAAGCTCTTTTAAGGCTTTTCAACATCTGTTTTCCCGGTGAAGAGGATTTCGCAGAATATTTTTTCAAATATTGGTATTCGTTTGAGAATACTCTTGTTGATGAGGAAAACGGCGTAATAAGGGGTTTGGCAATGATGTATCCTTATTATATAGAGGGTGTTGGAGAGGTCACCTATCTCTATTCTGTAGGAACTTCGCCTGAGTTCAGAGGTCGGGGCGTCTGCAAAGGCATTTTGGAATATTCACATAAAATAGATTTGGAAAAGGGACGCAAGGCTTCAATTCTCATTCCCGGAGGAAAAGATCTTTTTGATTTTTATAAAAAGCTGGGCTATGAGGTTTCTTCCTGTATTGATGAAAGAGAATTTACTGTTTTAAGCGAAAACACTTCCTTTAAACTTAAAGAATGTACTCCCAAAGAGCTTGAAGCCTTCTATAAGTCTCATTTTAAGGGTAGAAAAGCAGTGAGAAGAAACGAGAAATATTTTTATGACCAAATAAAGCTTTTTAACTCCTTCGGAGGTGAATGTTTGGGACTTTATGACAGTGACAAGCTTTTAAGCTATGGATTTTATTCCTGTGAAAACGGCGTGCTTAAATTTGACGAAATTTTGGGGGAAAACTGTGACGTTTTGGCAAGTGAGGTTTTAAAGAAAAACGGTCTTTCTCGCTGCAAAGGCAGAACGGACGGCAGTTCAGTTCCCATAGGTATGGCTTATTATTACGGCAAAAAATTTGACTTTTATATGAACCTTATGTTCAACTGAACATTGAATTTAAGTTAAAGCAGCCGCATAAACTATAAAGGCTGAGACTTTTCACTCGGAGGTTGTTATGCACAGCAGAGGGTACAGACACAGAAAAAAGCACTGCAAAAGAAAAATATTTTTGCTTGCAGCTGCTTTTATATTGCTTATATATTTGCTAATAAGACTTTTTTGGGGCGGAGAAACGGGAATTTTTGTTGAAAACCCAAGTATAATTTTTAACCCTGTTCTGCTGTTTAAGGACGAAGAGGAAGCTCCCAACACAACAGACCTTGAAGCCTTAAAGGAGGATTATTATATCGTTGACGGAAAAACAGGGCTTGACCCCGAGCTTTTTAACGTAGACGCATTTTTGAAAGAGGACTTGACCATAAAGCTTAAAAAGAACAAGCCCAAGGTTTTGCTTTTTCACACTCATTCACACGAAGCCTTTGCGGACAGCAGAGATGGCGTTGAAGAGGACACAATTGTGGGTGTAGGCGAGGAGCTTTGCCGAATTTTAGAAGAGGACTACGGCATAAACTGTCTACACGTGACAGACAAATTCGACTATGTGGACGGAAGCATTCAGATTTTGGGGGCTTATGAGAGAATGGAGCCTGTTATAAGGCAGTATCTCAAAAAGAATAAGTCTATAGAGGTTGTTATAGACCTTCACAGAGACGGCGTCGCCGAGGGAACACGCCTTGTCACCGACATAAACGGCAAAACCACAGCCCAGTTTATGTTTTTCAACGGTATATGCCGAATGTGGGAAAACGGCACTCTTCAGGAGATTGATGGGCTTGAAAACCCCTATCTTAAAACAAACCTTGCCTTCAGCTACGTAATGAAGCAGAACGCCGACAGGCTTTACCCCGGGCTTGCAAGAAAAATTTACATAAATGCCTACAGATATTCTCTGCATATGAAGCCCCTTTCAACCCTGATTGAACTGGGAGCCCAGACCAACACAGTTGAAGAAGCCTATAACGCATGTGCGCCTTTAGCAGAGGTCATTGCGGAAACAATTCTCGAAAAAGAATAAAGCCGAATAAAAAATCAGGCTTTGCGGATAATAATAAAAAACTTGAATGGAGTGTGTTTATTATGAAAAGTGAAGCTATTGACTGCTTCGGCGGCGGTGTCTGCCTTTTAAGCGCAAAGGACGGCAGCTTTGACAACGGCTGTATTATCAACACTGTTATGAAAGCCTCGGAAGAGCCGGCGGTAATTGCTGCGGCAGTGGATAAAAACAACAAAACCTGCGACATAATAAAGCGGACAGGTGAATTTAATATAACAGTTTTGACTGAGGACGTTCCGCCTGAAACAATAAGGCATTTCGGTGAGGAAACGGGAGCTGAAAGGGATAAATTTCAGGATAACGCCCTTTTCGAAAGAAGCGCCAACGGTATTTGCTATCTTAACACCTGTTCAAATGCTTTTCTTTCGGGCAGTGTCAGAGAAACAATCGACTTAGGCTCTCATATGATTTTTTTCGCCGATGTAAAAGAAAGCCGTATTTTTAACAATAGCCCCGCCCTTTCCTATTCGGAATATAAGGCTTGGGAAAGATAAATAAAAAATAGCATAAGAACAGGGCTGTAGGAATTAAACCTTACAGCCCTGAAGTGTTTTTATAATTATGGGTTAGGAAATCAGCTTATTATCAGTTGTTTCCTTATTTAAAAGAGGAAGCTTAGGTTCAGTTGAAGTTACTTTCACATCAACCTTGCCTTCGTTATATGCAATCGCTTCATTAAGCCCTTGAATAATTCCGTCATAAACATTCACTATAGCTTCCCCCTTCTTTTAATCTTAAGTTATTATTCATAAAGAGGATATTTTTCAACAAGTGCCTTAACTCTTGCTGCGCCTTCTTCCTTCTTGCCTTCATAGTCCTTAAGAACCATAGATATAATGTCTGCAACCTCAATCATATCGTCCTCTTTAAAGCCTCTTGTGGTTACTGCCGGTGAGCCTAAGCGGATACCGCTTGTAACGAAGGGCTTTTCGGGATCGAATGGAATACCGTTTTTATTTGCAGTAATACGAATATCGTCAAGATATTTCTCTGCAACCTTGCCTGTTAAGCCGATAGGACGAAGGTCAACAAGCATAAGGTGGTTGTCTGTTCCGCCTGAAACAATCGAGAAGCCGTTTTCAATAAGACGGTCTGCAAGAACCTTTGCATTCTTAACAACCTGCTTTGCATAAACCTTAAATGAGGGGTCAAGAGCTTCTTTAAAGCAAACAGCCTTAGCTGAAATTGTGTGCATAAGGGGACCGCCCTGAGTTCCCGGGAAAACAGCCTTGTCAATATCCTTTGCAAGGGCTTCCTTACAGAGAATAAGACCGCCTCTGGGGCCTCTGAGAGTTTTGTGGGTTGTGGTTGTAACAACGTCAGCATAAGGTACGGGGCTGGGGTGTTCCCCTGCTGCTACAAGACCGGCGATATGAGCCATATCTACCATAAAATAAGCCCCTACCTCGTCTGCGATTTCTCTGAAACGCTTAAAGTCAATAATTCTTGAATATGCTGAAGCGCCGGCAAGAATCATCTTGGGCTTGCATTCCTTTGCAATTCTTTCAACCTCGTCATAGTCAATAAGACCCGTTTTCTTGGAAACGCCGTAAGGCACCATATTATACTGCTTTCCCGATACGTTAACGGGCGAGCCGTGTGAAAGGTGACCGCCGTGGGCAAGGTTCATACCCATAAAAGTGTCGCCGGGCTTCAAAAGAGCAAAGAAAACGGCAAAATTAGCCTGAGCACCTGAGTGAGGCTGAACATTGGCGTGGTCTGCGCCGAAAAGCTCACAGGCACGGTCTCTGGCAATATTCTCGGCAACGTCTACGCAGCCGCAGCCGCCGTAATAACGCTTGCCCGGCAGACCCTCTGCATATTTGTTTGTAAGTGGTGTACCCATAGCAGCCATAACTGCCTTGGAAACTATGTTTTCAGAAGCTATAAGCTCTATGTTTTGTCTTTGGCGTGAAAGCTCGTCCTCAATCACCTGGGCAATCTCGGGGTCAAACGCCTTTACTTCGTTTAAGCTGTACATTTAAGTTACCGCCTTTCATATTTTTGTTATAATATCATTATAACTATTTTCAATCCATAAATCAACTCTTTTTTAGCAACAGTTCAGCCGTGTCATTTATTTTTAGACTTTTGCATATTTATATGCATAAAAGCTAAAAATTTGACACGAGCGGAACGCCAAATAATGAGCAAAATAAAGCAGCGCAGCTGCGTGGGATGCGAAGCAGACATTTTGCGAATTAGTTGGCTGAACTGTTAAATTTTAAAATTTTTCCAATATGATGATACAGAACCTGTTTCCAAAGCCTCCAAATATTCATCGGCTATTTCGAAAATTTCGCTTTCATCATCTATTGAAACCGCCTTTATGTCGGGAAATTTGGCGTTAAAGCCCTTTTCCCACTCAGAAGCCCCCTTCTGCCCAATATCTTCATAACAGCTCAGCTCTTCCTTTACTTCAAAAATAAAATCTTCTCTTTCAAGCTTTATCATAATAAACCTCCTATTTTTCTTTTCAGTCTTTTGTATTCTTTTTAATATTATATCAGAATATAAGCTCCGCAGCCATATTTATTTTAAAAAAATTTATGAAAATTTTGTTTTGATATAGTTTAAATCTATATCAGGCAATAGTATTAAAGAATTTGTAAATAACCTATCTTTTTGGTATACTTAGTACATCAAAAAAAGTTATTCTATACATACGGAGATAATTAATTATGAAGCTTGCAGAATTGTTTAAACAAAAACAGGTGTTCTCCTTAGAGGTTTTTCCTCCCAAAAGAGAAGCGCCTATTGACTCAATATATAAAACCTTAGACGGCTTAAAGGCTCTTAACCCCGACTTTATAAGCGTAACCTACGGAGCAGGGGGCAGCGAAAACTTTGAAAAGACGTTTCATGTTGCAAAGTCCATAAAGCACGATTATAACATCGAAAGCCTTGCCCACTTATCCTGTATTGGGCTTAACAAAGACGAGGTAAAGACCCTTCTCGATGAATTTAAGCAAGGGGGCATTGAAAATATTTTAGCCCTGAGAGGCGACCTTAACCCCTCCGTCAAACTCAGCAAGGACTTCCGCTATGCCTGCGACCTTATTAATTTCATCAGAGAAACAGGTGATTTCGACATAGCCGGAGCCTGTTACCCCGAGACGCACCCTGAAGCCCAAAGTCCCGAAGCGGACATTGACTTTTTAAAGGAAAAGGTTGAAGCGGGCTGTACACACCTTATTTCACAGCTTTTCTTCGACAATGAGGACTTCTACCGCTTTTTGGACAGGTGTGAGAAGAAAGGCATAAACGTGCCCATTGAAGCCGGAATAATGCCCGTTGTAAACAAGGCTCAAATTGAAAGAATGGCGAGCCTCTGCGGTGCAAGGCTTCCCAAAAAATTCATTAAAATTATGGATAAATACGAAAATAAACCTCAACAGCTTCACGATGCCGGAATAGCCTATGCGGTTGACCAAATTGTTGACCTGCTGACACAGGGAGTTGACGGCGTTCACCTTTACACAATGAATAAGCCCGATACGGCGTTTAAAATTTACAGAAGCATAGCAACCCTTCTTTAAACCTAACGGCTGTGCATAAACCGATACTTTATGACAGCCGTTTATATATAAACTATAAACCTACTAAATTAATATGAAAGAGGAGATTTTACAATGTCAAAATTATCAAGAAACGAAAGAAACTTAAGCTTTGAAACACTTCAGCTTCACGTAGGTCAGGAGCAGCCCGACCCTGTCACAGATTCAAGGGCAGTGCCTATCTATCAGACATCCTCATACGTTTTCAGAAACTGCGATCATGCTCAAGCACGTTTCGGTCTTACAGACGCAGGGAACATTTACGGCAGACTTACAAACCCTACCGAGGACGTTTTCGAAAGGAGAATTGCGGCTTTGGAGGGCGGTGTTGCTGCTTTGGCAGTGGCTTCCGGTGCGGCGGCTGTTACCTATACAATTGAGACTTTGGCTCAAAAGGGCGACAATATTGTTTCCGCAAAGAACATTTACGGCGGCTCGTTTAATCTGCTTCTCCACACTTTGCCCCAATACGGCATAGACACAACCTTTGTTGACATATTCAATGAAGCTGAGCTAAGGGCGGCTATCAAGGAAAACACAAAGGCAATTTTCATTGAAACTCTGGGAAACCCCAACTCAGACGTTGCGGACATAGAGAAAATCGCTGAAATTGCCCACGAAAACAAAATTCCTCTTGTGGTGGACAACACCTTTGCTACCCCTTATCTTGTCCGCCCTATTGAATACGGCGCAGACATTGTTATTCACTCAGCCACAAAATTCATAGGCGGCCACGGCACAACCATAGGTGGCGTTATTGCTGACGGCGGAAAATTCGACTGGGAAGCAAGCGGAAAATTCCCCTCTTTGACCGAGCCTAACCCAAGCTACCACGGAATAAGTTTTACAAAGGCAGTAGGTGCGGCGGCTTTCGTCACAAAAATAAGGGCAATTCTTTTGAGAGACACAGGGGCAACCCTTTCGCCCTTCCACGCCTTTTTCTTCCTTCAGGGGCTTGAAACTCTTTCGCTGAGGGTGGAACGCCACGTTGAAAACGCCCTTAAGGTTGTTGACTATTTAAACAATCACCCTCTTGTTGAAAAGGTAAACCACCCTGCCGTAACAGATGACGAAAACCAAAAGGCGCTTTATAAAAAATACTTCCCCAAGGGCGGCGGCTCGATTTTCACATTCGAAATTAAGGGCAGTGAAGCAACGGCAAAGAAATTCATCGATAACTTAGAGCTTTTCTCACTGCTTGCCAATGTAGCCGACGCAAAATCTCTTGTTATTCACCCTGCCACCACCACTCACAGCCAGTGCACAGAGGAAGAGCTTCTCGACCAGGGCATTAAGCCCAATACAATCCGCCTTTCAATAGGTATCGAAAACATTAAGGATATAATTCAAGACCTTGACGAGGCTTTCAAAGCAATTTCATAACCTCATCGGATAAAAAATAAACCCTCCCTAAGCAGCCTTTTTTCGGCATTATGCTTAAGGAGGGTTTAAACCTGTCTTTAAATATTCCGGCTTTTTTCAATATGCAAAACAGAGTATTCGCCCTTTGTATTTTCCAAATCATCAGTTGTTTGATAATATAAATCTGAGCCGTCTGTAAAAATTTTAACTGTGTTAAGGCTGTTTAATTTTTGCCTGTCTGAACCGTCCGTATTAACGGAATACAGCGCACCGCCTTCATCGATATTCGAATAATAAACAATTCCGTCACTGACATTTACAGCGTTGCACCTGTTATCGGCAATGGTGAAAATCTCACCTGTTTCCTTATTCATATACATAAGCTTTTGGTTACTGTCCGTAAAGTAAATATTATTTTCATCGCAATCGATATAATAAGAATATCCGCCGTAAAGGGTTTCCGTTGTTTCGGAAGTAAAATCATATTTATTGACGCATCCGCTGTTTTTATCGAGATAATATATACAGTTTTCATATATGTCAGCCGCAAAGGCTTTTGCGTTATCGGCTAAAAGCTTTTTGTGCTTTCCCTGTAAATCGGTATAATAAAGCTTTCCCCAATTGTCATCATAAGAAGCTGATATATAAAAGATATATTTATCCGTAACAACTAAATTTTGGGCATAATCACTGTTTATCTCAACGGTTTTATACGTGTCTGTGTCCGCCCTCATAATTTTTCCCGGTGACGAAGAAATGTAATAAAGGCTGTTTTCTATAAGGTTCAGATGATATGCAAATTTATAATTGCTTATAAGCTCCTCTTCACTGGTTGAAATATTTTTTGCATAAAGATGATCATTGTCATTTTTATTTGAGTAATATGTATAGTCACCGTCCGTAATAATGTCTGCGTCATTTTGTATATTGCCGTTGGTATTGCCCAAAACACTGCCCAAGCTGCCGTCAGCGTCGGAATTATGCGGGAACAAAAGAATCAATATAACAATAATAACAATTAACCCCGATATCAACAATGCTTTTTTCATAATATTTTTTCCTTTCTTATGCAAAGCTTTTACTCGGCAGTAAGTTCCGTTTCGGCGAAGGCACTGCTTTCGGCTGAAAGAGTTTTGCCGTCGGCGGTCTTTGAGTTTGCTCCCGTTACAACAGCTTCGATTTTGTTTGGGTAATAGCCCACAGTGTCATAAACCGAAATAAGGCTTTGTCCCCAAGCGCCCGCCCAGGTGTAGCCGTTTCTTCTTTCCTCCCCTACGTTAAGAAGAGTGTACTGAACAATTCCGTCTCTGTCGCTGAAAATAGCCCTGTTTGTGCCGATTTCATAAAATCTGTACCACATATCCGAGCCCTCTTCCTTAACGAAATAGACATTGTTTGGGTCTTTCTTAACAAATTTAAAGTCCTTAACTGCCGATTTTTTATACCACGCAACAGCGGCGTCAACGGCTGTTTTGATTTCCTCGGTCTGTTCCTTTCTGTTCATAAGGAATTTGACTATATTCACAGATTCCGCACCGCTGATCGAAACAAGCTCATAGGCTCTGCCCCCTCTGGGCTCATAGGTGACAGGGTCATGCTGAGCGCACCATGCAGTTAAAACACCCTGAGAAACAATCTGCGACTTTAATATGTAGTCTGTGGCTTTGTCGAGGCACTCGTTAATTTTAACCTTATACTCGTCGGAAATTATGTCGGAGTCAAAGGGATAAGCCCCCTCAGCCATATCCTCAAGCATAATCAGCGCACTTATCATAGCATTGTCGTTAAATGTAACATAGTCGGAATATATTCCTCTTCGGGGATAAACCTGAGCCAAGCCGCCGGACTCATATTGAAGCTTAAAAATAAAATCAAGCCCCTTTTCAACGCTTTCTTTGTATTTTTCGTCCTTGATTTCTCTGTAAACAGCCGCAATCTGCCTCATTTGGGTGTAGGTTGAACCGTTGTCGATTGTGCCCAAAGGCTCACCGTCAACGCTTTCCCAACCGGAAAATTTGTTTTTGGGGCTTACGCCGTCCCAGGGCTCAGCCGCCTGCTCCTCAACACCCTTGTCCCAACCGCCGTGATCCATCTGCCAGGAAAGGTAGTTATCCGCAACAGTCTTTTCCGCCTCCAAATCTTCAAAGTTTTCTCCTGTCTTGTCTGAAACAACTCTGACCCCCTCAATCTGCTCGTTTACTTCGTAAATGAAAACCGTTTCGCCCTGATTGTTGACTGTTGTGAAGCTGTTTAAAACCTCTATGTCCTCTGTTTCGGGTTTTAATTCGTACCAATTGTCGGAATATTTTTTAAGGCTTATGTCAGAAGCGTCCGCATTTTTGAGCCTTCCGTCAAGAGTGACAATAACGTATTTTCCGCCGTAGGTCTCCACTGATGATATAGATAAGCCGTCATTTTCAACTAACGGCGCACCTTTTACCCTGTCGGGATATTTTGCTATTACCCCCAGCTCCGCAAGATCGTCTCTTACACCTTCCTCAAGTGCATAGACTGAGCTGTTTTCAGCTGCTCCCAAATCGGCTGCGGAAGCAATCATAAATACGCCGCACAATATGCCGCAAACCGCCCTTTTTAACTTTCTTTTCATATATACTTTTCCTCTCTTTTCTTGTTGATTTATATTTTTCTGTCAAAAAATCGTGGGTGTGGACAAATGGCTCAGATTATGGTATAATATAGCTATGAGAAAAACAAA
>JAJPZT010000065.1 GCA_021204175.1 Clostridiales bacterium
TCTCCGTTCTTGATTTTTTGTAAAAATATAATATGCGCATTGTGTCCACACCTTATTATTAAAATTGCTTGCATTCAAGACGAAAGTGTAGTATTATAGCCATATAGGAGGATTTTCATTAATGCACTACATAATTATAATACTGCTGATAGTTTACAGATTTATAATAAAAACAGCTTCATCGTCCTTAAGCTTTTTCGAAAACGGCAGACTTGCCTATGACATTGACGACCCCAAAATGGAGAAAAAGCTTGAGGACTATAAAGCCAAGTCAAACCTTTATATTTCAGCCGCAAGCCTTATGAGCGTAATCATACTTCTTTTTTCGGGTATGATGGCTTATTCAAAGCTTGTAATACTGTTTGCTTTAAACAGAGGTGTGTTTTATACCCCCGAGGGTCTGACTGTTTGGGGATATTTGGCATTTATAGTGGTTATTTTGGTGCTTGCCTTTGTTTTTACACTTTTAGGCGGAACTATCCCCCGAAACATAGCCGCCAAAAACCCCGTTTGGTATATTGTTACTTTCGGAATTATTCTTAAGCTGACCGCCTTTGTGCTTTTCCCCTTGGTTAAGCTTATTTCAGCCTTCAGCCTTAAGGTATCGAAGTATGACTTTGACCCCGACGATTTCGAAATAGAAGAGGACACTCAGGACGAAATTCAGCAGCTTTTGACAACCGGTGAAGAAACAGGCACAATCGACGAGGACGAGCGTGAAATGATTGAAAACGTGTTTGCCTTAGACGATACCACCGCTGAGGATATTTTTACCCACAGAAAGGATCTTGTGGCTCTTCCCTCAGACTGTACCCTTGAGGACATCAAAAAGGTTGTTTTATATAAAAAGTACACGAGAATACCTGTTTATGAAGGCACTATAGACAATATTATAGGTATTTTAAACACTAAGGACTTCAGCCGTTATTATATAAGAAGAACTTCAAGATCACGGTTTAACATAAAAAGGCTTCTTAAGCCTACATTTTACGTGCCTACAAACAAAAAGGTAGACGAAATTTTTGAGGAAATGCAGAAGTCGAAAATTCATCTTGCAATAGTTGTTGATGAATACGGCGGAACATTGGGCATAGTAACAATGGAGGACATTGTTGAAGAAATTATGGGAGAAATTTTGGACGAATATGACGTTGACGAAACTCCCGCAATTTTAAAGGAAGACGACAACACATTTATTATAGACGGAAAGGCTCTTCTTGAAGATGTAGCCGACGAGCTTGAAACCGAGGAATTTGATGAGGACGATATTGACACTATGGGGGGCTATGTTATAGCAAAAATGGGTCATATCCCCGAGGACAAAACCGAAAGCTTCAGCTTTGAATTTGACGGGTGGTGTTTTGAAACACAAAAAATAGAGGACAAAAGAATTGTAAGTGTTAAGGCGACAAAAATATTGAGTAGGTCGGATAATCGCACCCCTAACACGGGTGAGGAAAGTCCGGGCTCCGCAGAGCAGAATGCCGGATAACGTCCGGTGGAGGCGACTCTAAGGAAAGTGCAACAGAAATAAACCGCCGCTTAAAGCGGTAAGGGTGGAAAGGTGAGGTAAGAGCTCACCGCCTTTTTGGCAACAAAAAGGGCTCTGTAAACCCCATTCGGAGCAAGAACGAAAAGAAACAGACGGCTCTGCCGTCGGGGGCTGCTCGTCCCGTTTCAGGTAAGGTTCGCTAAAGACTGCCGGCAACAGCAGTCTCAGACAGATGATTATCCAAGACAGAACCCGGCTTACAGACCTGCTTGATTTTTTTGCTGACTAACGGATACCAATGCGTAAGGCGTCGACAAAGCCTCCCCTTGAGGGGAGGTGGCGCACGCAGTGCGACGGAGAGGTGAAATTTTTATAGTAATTGAAATATGACCGCATTATCTTTGTGAAACATATCACCTCTCAGTCAGCTACGCTGACAGCTCCCCTCAAGGGGAGCCTAATTAATGCATGAAAAAAGAAGAGGAGATTATATTATGAAAAAAAGAGTTATTTCAATGTTTTTGGCGGGAGTCTTATCTATAAGCTTCTGCCCGATTATTTCAGCGGCGGAAGACAGCGACGTTTCAGACCTTATTTTATATTCAAAGGAATTTTTTTCAGTTGGGGACGAATTTGACGATTTTGACTACACCTATGAAACAGCCGAGGGCGAAACAATTTACACCTTTGACTGGAAAAACACCGAAACAGATCAAACACTGTCAGTATCCATTAACGAAAACAAATACATTTCAGCCTATTACAAAAGCGAAGAGGATTATAAGGGCTTAGGCACTGTAACCAAAGAAGAAGCAAAGGATTTTGCTCAAGCCTTCATAAACAAAACCGCTCCGGCTGAATATGTTCAAAACATAAAGTTTTCAAATATTTACAACCGAAGCTATTCCTACAATCCCACATACACAATTTATTATACATATGAAATCAATGACATTCCCGTTTTGGACACGGATTTTTACTGCAATGTTTCAAAGCATACAGGCGAGATAACAAGCTATACAGCGCCGCAGGAAAAGGCCCTTGCTTTGACAGTTCCCGACCCAAACGGCTTCATTACTCCCGAAGAAGCAGCGGCTGTATATAAAGAAAACAGCGATTTAAGCCTAAAATATTATGTAAAATACGGCGATGACGAAAACACAGTCTACGCCGCATACAGGCTTGAAAACTGCCCCTACGGGGTAGACGCCGAAACAGGAGAGATTGCAGACGAGCCCGAAAATGATCTGATTGCGTCACGTTCTACATCATTTGACTTAGCCGAAACAGCGGATGCAGAAGAAGCTTCTGGTGAGGCAAAGCTTTCAGCGGCTGAAACAGCTTCAATCGAAGATAAACAGGGGCTTTTAACCGCCGACGAAGCCTTGGCTCTTTTCGAAAAAGAGGTTTATATTGCCGATAAAACAAATATGTTAAGTTCTCTTTCAAAAAGCTATGATGGCGGCAAATACTATTGGAATATTTACATAGATAATTCGGAAGCGGACATTTCTCTTAAAATTGACGCAGAAACAGGCAGTATTCTCTATTATTATAACTATTATGCTTATGAACGCGCTTTAGGCAGCAACAGCACAGACACCGCCGATTATGACACTATGCTTAAAACCGCCGAAAGACTGGGCAATGCCTTTGCAGGGAATGTCATCGAAAAAACAGAGCTTGAATATGCCGAAAACAAAAGCTTCACAGGCAAAATTGACGGCTATTCCTTTGGTTACATAAGAACCGCAAACGGTGTTAAATTTCCGGCTAACGGCATAGAAATAGACTTCAGTGCTGACGGCACACTTACAGGCTACTCCTTTTCATGGAATGAAGAATATTCTTTTCCCTCTGTTTCCGACGCAATAGGCACTGACAGGGCTTATGAAATTATGACTGAAATAAGTGCCCCTGAGCTTTGTTATGTTCCCGAAGGAACAGACGGAGCAAAAGCTGTTTATCTTTTCGGCTTAAACAGCGTTTACCTCGATAAATCAGGCATACGCATAACCTATAACGGTGATATTTATGAAGAAAAAACCGAATTTGAGGGCTATACCGACATAAGCGGCTCAAAATATGAGGATATTATTAATCTTCTGTATAACAACGGCTATTATCTTGAACGGTCTGAATTTAAGCCCCAAGAACCCATTTCCGCCGAAGACTTTTTCGATTTCTTTCGCATTGGCTATAAGGAAACGGACAGCGGTGTTTCAATGCGTTTTTATAACAATGACAAGGTTTACAGCGGCAGCTTAACGAGATATGAAGCGGCTGAAATTTTGGCTTATTATAAAGACTTCGGCGGGCTTCTGACCCACCCGGATATTTTCGATGTGTCCTGCTTTAAAGACGAAATAGCCGAGGAATATAAAGCGGCGGCAGCCATAGCCTATGGCTTGGACTATATGACAGGGGATCAAAATGACTGCTTCAACGGCTCGCAAGCCTTAACCAATGAAGAAGCGGCGGTCATTCTCTACAGATATTTAATAAACCAATAAATTCACAAAACGCTCTGTCTGCCACAACATGGCGTTTTTAAAAATAATAATATCTCAGGTGAAAACTTAATGAAGAAAATAATTAATTTTATATGTTATATATCCGTTGCTTTTGAGCTTTTGTGTTTGGTTAAATATTTTAACTTTCTGCCCTTCACTGTGTGGCAGAGAGCTTATTACTTCATAAACCCGCGCTTCCACCTTGAAGCCTATATTCTGCCTACCCTTGCAATTCTTATTTTTAATTTTTTCGCAAAAAGATATTTTAAGGGTGCAAAAACACTTCCCGATTATGCCAGCACGTTAGCTATATTCTTAAGCTTTATACATCTGCTTTTCTTTTGGAAAGCAGTTTGCAGCATATAATTTTATCAGGGAGGGTTTATTTTGAAAAAATTGATGATTTTAATTGTTATATTGCTTTTAACATCCTGTATATTGTCGGGCTGCGGTTCTGACAAGGATATAAGCGCAGCAGACAAATTTTTTATTGAAGATGATTATATTTATTACTGCAATAATAAGGGCGATTTATATAAATATTCTTTAGCCGACCGAAGCAGCGAAAAAATTGCCGAAGGCTTCAGCCTTAAAGCCTTTGACAAAAATTATTTCATAGGCTTTAATGATAACACCCTTAAAATTTACAACAGAAACAGCGGAGAAACCGATGAAATCGGCAATATAGAAGCGGCTTCCATAGCCCTGTGTGAGAACAGTGTATATTATTCAAACTCAGCCGATGAAAACCGCATATACAAAATAGATCTGAACACCAAAAGCAATGATATGTTTTCAGAAGTAACTACAAATGCCTTATCCGCAAACAAAGACTGCCTAATATACGAAAGCAATTCAAATACCTTGTTTAAATATGATTTTAATTCGGAAGAAAACCAAATGATTTACGAAGGCTTATACTGCTTTAATTTTTGCTGTGATGATGAAAATATATATTTGAGCAATTATGAAAATAATTCCGATGTTGAAAAAATCGATATTTCCACAGGCAAAACAGAAGCTGTTTATGACATCTCTTCCCTGAATTTCTTCATAAACAACAACGAAATTTATTATATGCCCTATTTGCCCGAAGAGCTTCAGCCGAACAATAAAAACACCCATATATACAAATATAATATTTCTAAAAACAGTACGGAAAAAATATAGGTGTGGACACAATGCGCATATTATATTTTTACAAAAAATCAAGAACG
>JAJPZT010000012.1 GCA_021204175.1 Clostridiales bacterium
TAGAACCGTCCACAGTCATATTTTTGACAGTGCCTGTTACATATCCGAAAAGTCCAGCATAATCCGCTGCGGTTGTGATTGACATTCCCGAAACAGTATAGCTGCCGCCGTCAAATGTTCCGCTGAAAGGTGCTGATTCACTGCCTATCGGTGTCCATTCTGTGCTTGTGTGAGTTAATGTTATCACACTTAAGTCAATGTCACTTGTTAAAACTGCACTTGCATTTGAAACCGCTGCTGTTATGCCGTCTTGGGTTGTGTCGCCATTTACGAGGGACGCAAACCAGAAAAGCTGTCCCGGGTTGGATATTTCATATATGCCGCTGTTGTTTAACTCTGCCGGCTGATAGCCGCTGCCGCAGCGAGTACAGAAACCGTTGCTGTCATAGCTGCCGCCCACGTGACTTACAGAGCTGTTGCTGTAATAATATGTGGAGCTGTCATTGCATGAAGTGGTGTAGTACACTGTACCATGAGTGCTGTCCAAAACAGGGTAGCTGTCCGTGCCGAGCGTCTGATACCACGCCTGTGTGCCGTCCGTCACACCGCCGGTGAGCAGATATGTAACCTCGCCGGACGCAAAGTCAGTCAAAGTTTTAGCGGTTTGACCCGTAGCTGTATCCGCCGTGTCAGACAGATAATAGTTGTTGGATAAGGTGCCTCCATAATTAAAACCAACTATGCCTCCGACATATGAAGCCTTGCTTACTGTACCAGTGTTGATACAGTTTGTGACCATGCCACTAGGTTTGTTATTATAACCAACGATGCCTCCAGCAGCGGTACGACCGCTGCCGCTGACCGTGCCGGAATATACGCAGTCAGAAACCATGCCATAATTTCGTGCCACTATACCACCGATGGCACCGCCGTAATATTCGCTGTTTAATGAACCGGAGACTGTTAAGTTCTTTATTGTACTGCTCTCTCCAATAACACCAAACAACCCCACATAGGTGAGTGAACTACTAATCGTTAAATTATTAATCTTCTTATTGTTGCCGTCAAAGCTACCGTTGAATTGCATATAGAAAGTTCCGATAGGTGTCCACTCTTCATTATTCAGGTCAATAGAGTTTCCCAATGTAATAGTTTTGCCGCTGAAATCATTTCCGGCATTGACCAAACTTGCAAGCCCCGCAAGGTCGGCGGCATCGTAAAGGGTGAAACTCGTAGAAGAACTGCTGTACCAAGATGTGTCTGCGTCCGTTGCAAAGGTTGTAAGTGTGTACACTTGCAGAAAGCATATAAACATCACAATGACTGCAAGTAAGCTTAAAAATCTTTTATATCGTTTCATTATTCCTCCTCCCCTCAATTATATTAAATATAAGAATATTAGAGTTGTACAGTGGCGGTGCAATCCGCCACTGTACGAAACTTCAAATTTTTAATTAACCTTTAATTTGTTCCTTCAATAACAACAATGAGTGAATCCTCACTACGTGGTTTAGGGTCACAGAAATAAAGGGGAGACTCTGTAGATAAATCAAATGTATTGCGTGTGCCTTTACTTTTATCTTCTACATTACATATTTTGGAATAAATACCTTTATCTCTTCCGGAACGATCCTTTGCAACATTGATTGTTATATCATCAGCAGGTTCTCCGTTTTTCATAATTGTAAATTTAACCTTTTTGCTGCCCTTATTATTGCGCTCTTGAAATCCTTTTAATGAAAAATTTCGACTGCAGCGACTGCCTTGTCCTTTCAAAGGACTTTGTTTACAGTTAATTTCTACAGATCTGAAATTAATTTCAGTCATAATAAGCCTCCTTTCATATTTGACGGCTGAGCCGTCTTTTAATTCACTGTGCGAGCAATCCTCGCTGTCATGTTGGTCTTCAATTTCGTCACTCGCCATCGGACTCACCGCCTTTCTTATATTTATCAAGCAAAAGAGAACGCTATCCCTATCATAATTCGGGTATTTTCAGCGATTCAACATATTCATCGTATCGTGAAACAAACAGCCGCTTCTCGTTCATACACACGCCAATCCATGTTTTAGGTGCGGCACGTTTGTAAAATCGGCATTCCGCACACTCGATACACCGTCCCGGCTCTGTCTTTTCCGCATCCGTACAGGATTCCTCCATTGAAACTAATATCAAATGACCTGTGGGAGTGAATTTATCAAGCGTTTCCCATTCTTTGTAGTCCTCCAAGATTCGTCCCGAGAAATCATCACGATACAACGGTACATTAAGTTCTATCCCGTCAACTGTGTATTTTCTGCTTTGCTCCATACTAAACTGCCCTCCTTTTTTTAGCTGTGTTTTTTTGCTTTTGATGTTAATAGGTTACCATAAATTTTCAGGTCTGTCATCCGTATTTTCGAGGCTAAAAATACGTATAAAAAATTACCAAAAAATAAGCAAAAATCATATTTGAAAGCTGCTTGAAAGCCCTGAAATGCCTATAAACAACGGATTTTTTCGTTCGTCAAATTGCACAAAGTCTCAATTGCAGATTTGATTATCTTGTTTGTTATAACACACTACACAAAAATTATGTTTACCACCACATCATAAAAGCCGATTGCTCCGTGCTGCGCACTCCCGCAATTTTTTATAGTAAAAAAATGACTCGCTCTGTATTTACAGCGAATCATTTTCAAAAATATATTTTTATTTCAAAAGAAATTTTGATAAATCCGAACGTTGAGGGTTTCCAAGCTTTTGTAAGACACTCGTAATTTGTGCTTCCACAGTACGTGTTGAAACGTGAAGATGGTCTGCAATTTCTTTATTGCTCCAACCACGAGCAGCAAGCATCGCAACAGTGAATTCCGTAGTCGTCAAATCGTCCGCAACATAATGCCCTGTGCCGGGATTATGCACTTTGCGCCAGCCTGCCGAAAAGCTGTATGTAATCTTGATTATACGTTTAAATGCATCGGGGTATTTCTTTTTCATAACTGATTCGAGCAAACCGCCCAAAAGTCCATGATGTTCACCGAAGGCTTCAATCATATCATCCGGTTCGGCTATTTGCCAAGCCGATAAAAGATGCTCTTTTGCCTGTTCGGTATCCCGAATATTGATATAACCCATTGCAGCAACGAGATGAAGATAAATTGAGGGTATCGGATAAAGCTTTTCTTCAAGTGCCAATGCAGTTTCGGCAATTGCAATGCAGGCATCATAGCGTTTATTCAAATACATCTCATGTGCTTCAAGATAAAGAGAAAACAGTCGTATTCCCGTAGGCAGCATGGGCAAAACCGACTTTATTGAGCTTATATCATCCGGCACAGGAAGGTGCAGCAATACTCCCGCAGCGGTTGCTATACACGCAGCATAAAATCGGTATCGGGGGGGGTATTTTCGGCTGCGTCAGCAGCCGTCCGTATCTGTGCCATAGCCTGTTTTGCTCTCGGAATCCTGTCAAGGGCAAGGTTCGAGTATGCGTAAATCAAACAAGCGGAAAGCTGCAGAGCAAGGTCGCTGTCCAATAAATACACTTCGGTTATGTCAGATGCCTTTGCCGGTCGCCCGCTGAAGTAATAGTATTCCGCAAGGGCAATGTTTCTCATGCCCTCGTCCTCGATTGCATTTGCACAGTCCAAAGCCGAACCCGGCTTATAAGGTGTGTTCATCAAAGGCATAACTGTCCGTTCTTCTTCTGTATTTTCCGCCGACTTTATTTCGGCAGCGGCTTTCTTCCTTCTTTCTTCACTCTTTTTGTTCTTTTCCTCTGTATTGCTTATATTCGAAGGCTTTTCCGCATTCTTGGGAACTGCCCATATACCGCTTATTTTAACAGCACCTTCCACACGTCCGCTCAGACAAACCCTCTGAACATAATTTTTGGATACTCCCCATTTTTCAGCCGCCTCTTTGACGGATATGTATTCATTTTCCATTTTCATTACCTCACAATGTTAAAAATATTGTGTAGTATTTTCTGCACATAACATTATTATACTCCCAAAATGCGAATTTTTCAATATTTGCATACCAAAATATGTAAAAATTATTTAACACTTTGCTTGTGTTTTATGAACAATAGACCGTTAAGCTTATTTTTAATACAGATGCAGCAGAATTATCAATTAAAAAATTTTTAAATAAAAGCTGTTGACAAACACAAAATATAGTGCTATAATGCAGTTACGCTGATAAGCGAAACAGCTAAACCGAGAAAGAAGGCAGGCAAAATGGAAAAAAGGTTCGGCGAATTTATAAATGAAAAAAGAAAAGGCAGAGGAGATAACGGCGGCGATGTGCTGCTGCGTGACCTTGCAAAAGCAATGGGAAATATGTCGGTATCCTATCTTTCCGATATTATCAAGGGAAGAAGAAATCCTCCGGATAAAAGACTGCTTGAAATAATGGCGGATGTATTATCTCTAACTCCCGAAGAAAAAGACGAAATGTATGACCTTGCGGGTAAAGAGCGTGACGAAGCAGCTCCCGATTTGCCCGATTACATTATGGATGAAAATATCCCTCATGTAAGAGCAGCACTGCGTAAGGCAAACAAAAAAGGTCTTGGAGATGATTTTTGGAAAAAAGTATATGATGAAATAGAATAAATGGGGTGAGTTTGTGTCGAACGATATAATTAAAAATACACCGTTGATTCCAAGGTACAGCAAAGAAATGTTAGAGAATGTGGCTGTCGAATTTTTAAAGCAGTATTGCCCAAAGGTATTGGAAAGACCAATGGCTGTGCCGATTATGGATATTGCACAAAACAAAATGGGGTTAAAAGTATATACAAAATACCGTCTTAGTGAAGATTTCAGTGTATTGGGACAAATGTGCTTCACAAGCGGTATTGCTGAAATATATGACAAAGCCGAAGATGAATTTAGAGAAATAGAGGTAAGCGAAGGAACAATGTTCATTGACCCTGATACCTATTTGCTGAGAAATAAGGGCTGTTTTAATAATACCGTAGCACACGAATGCTTTCATTGGTACAAGCACAGAAATTATTATCTGTACAGCACCGCAGCCAACAACACATCAGCTTTTTTATGTCCTACGGAAACAAAGGATGAAAAATCATACACAGACTGGGACGATATTGATTGGATTGAATGGCAGGCAAATAATGCAGCCCCGAGGATTTTAATGCCGAGAGTTACATTTATTGATGCTGCAAATGAAATTATCGATGACGGACACTATATGTATGGTGACGGACTTTGTGACTGGTGGGTTGTTAATAAATTAGCTGAATTGTATAATGTATCAAAACAGTCAGCTGAAATACGCATGAATGAACTCGGCATCTCTATCTACTGAGATGCCGCAGAAATATTTTTTTAACTTTGAAGTTCGCTAATAAGCATAATTGCGATATGAAAGGAGTATGCCTATGCCAAATAAAATGAGATGTCCAAATTGCAATAAACGAGCCTTTGATATTTCGGCTTTGCCGAAGGAAGAAATCGAAATTGAACTCAAGTGTCCAAACTGTCATAGGTTTGTGAGAGTCGCCTGCAATGAAAAAATGCTTTTAAAATATAAAAAGGCAGTATAATATAAAAATTCATACCGAGCAACGGAGTCGAATGTGAACTACCAAATAGCCGGATGATTTACAAAACACAGATTTTGTGATCATCCGGCTATTTGTGTTTTGTACATTCGGCTCTTTTTTTGTTTCATATTCGGCTCTTTTCATTTGAAAGGAGTACAATATGAAAATTCATAAAACAAGCAAAAACGAACGAAGCATATACCGCTATCCTATATCATTACCAGATGGAAAAGGCGGCTACATAACAGAGTACATAACAATTAAACCCGGAGAGGACGGAGTAACAGAAGCAGATATTAAAATGCTTCATTCATTAGATGACAGTGAAGTCTATTACAATCTAAAAAATATGCATGGCAAAACCGATGAACAAGAAAAGATAAAAGAATGGCGGGAACATTTTATTGCTGATTTTATTAAGCATCATGGATATGCACCGAATAAAGCAGATGTGGATTATTTTCAAAAAGAAAGATTTCCAAGCAATTGGAACTTGTCCCTTGACTACTTATCCGATAATGACAAAAACCATATGCTTTTTGAAACAGCGGAAACGGAAGAAGACAACTATACTATTGAAAAATTTTATGAAGCTATGAAAGGCTTGACCGATAAACAGCGTGATGTTCTTCGAATGGTTAAACTTGAAGGGTATTCATTGACCGAAACAGCCCAAATTCTCGGCACAAGTATTCCGAATGTAAAAAAACACCTTGAACGAGCTTTAAAAAATTTTGAAAAAAATTTCAAAGAGGTTAAAAAAACAACTTAAATTTTTGACTGTGATATGTAAGGGAGATGACCTTACAGAAAGCGAGGTGTCGAAATGGCATTAAAACACAGAATTACCATCAATGTATCTGATGCCTGCGGAAATAAAAGGTCTGTGCTTAAGGGTGCGGATGTAAAACTGCCCACAAGACTTTTAAAATTTCTGTTCGGCGATTTTACACAGGTGTATCTGCTTTCACCCGGACAGACAGTTGAATCTGTAGACATCAGAGAAGTTAAAGGAGGTGTGCCTGATGGGCAAAATGAGTGAACTTGATGCGGGACTTGAAGAACTCAGGAAATGTAGTGAAAAGATTATAGCAATATCAGAAATGATTTCAGCTATGTTCTCGACCGACGATGAACCGGCAGACAATGAGCCGCCAAAAGAAGTAAAAGCAAATGTCATAACACTTGAAGATGTAAGAAGAGTACTTGCAGATAAATCCCTCAGCGGATACAGAGCGGATGTCAAAAACTTAATTACTTCATTTGGTGCTGAAAAGCTGTCCGACATCGACTCTTCAAAGTACGAAGAGCTGCTTGCTAAAGCGGAGGTGATTGGAAATGCCGAATAACCATGCACTGCTCTCCGCCTCTGCAAGTCACAGGTGGCTGAACTGCCCTCCGTCTGCAAGACTGTGTGCGGATAAGGAAGATACAGCGAGCGAATATGCTCTGCAGGGAACAGAGGCACACAGCCTTTGCGAACATAAGCTGAAACTGTTGCTCGGACTTGAAACTCAGGATCCGACAGCAAACTTATATTTCCTATTCCGTCTGCGCCGTTGCCGGAAACCATCCATGTTACAAAAAAGAAAGTCTCATTTGTATTAGGGTCTGTGGCAATATTTGAAGTTGGGGTTCCGTAATATACTTCTTTGCCTCTGTTATTGAGATAATATGCTAAATCCACAAAATCATCATCGGGACTGTAAACGCTGTCATCTATTTTTTCATTGTCATATAAAACCTGCAAATCATAAACATTAATTCCGCTGTAATCTGTTGAGTTAAAAGATACGGGAACTGCAACATAGCCGTATTCGTCAACGCTGACCTCGCCGATTGAAAAGGATGATGCCGCATAAGCTGTTGTACCCATAAATATACAGGCACTGATAAGAATAAACAAACTCACTAATTTTTTCAATTTAATTTTACCTCCGTTCATTAAAAGCTCTGAAGTCCCACAACATATCTGCTTATAATAGAAGCATCTATACCGTCAACCTCACTGTCTCCGTCTACATCTGCCATATCTTTATATGTTTCGTCAAACTTCTGAAGCCCAACGACATATCTGCTTACAATAGAAGCGTCAATTCCGTCAACAACACCGTCTCCGTCTACATCGCCTAATGTGCCGCTTGTATCGACACTGAATGTAATTGTTCCGGCAGTAACGGAAATGTCACTGTTTTCAGCTAATTCTGAAGAACTGTAAGCATATTGAACAACAGATAATTCAATGTTAGTTGAATCCGCGCCGACTTCATCGGCAATTTTAAACCGAACTGTAAACAGCTCTGTTTCTTCGGAAAATTCGATTGCGTCCGCATTTACCCAAGAAACAGTAAGGACATTGTCATAGCCGTCGGCAAGCGACGCTGCAAATACTCCGTCTGTTAAAGAAGATTTTGCATATAAGTCGTCTCCCAATAAATCAGTTCCCTGAACAACAGGTGTTAAAACCGTATTGTCGTATGTCAGCTGAACTGCATAGCCGTTCATACTCTCCGTATTTTCACCGGTAGGCTTGATACTGACAGAAATTTCCGCAGTACTTCCAGCTGCCGCAGAATTACTTTCCACAACAATTTCAGCAGCATTAGTACAAACAGAAAATAATAACACTCCGTATAGAACGGCTAATATTCTTATAATTCCTTTCAAATTCATATTTTCCCTCCTTTTATTTCGTAAAGTATACTTTAAGGTATACAATTTCACTAAACTAATTTTTAAATATTTTTTTAGCAAAATATAATAAATCCGTTGATTTTAAAGCAAAAAAATAGTATACTTTAAATAGGTACTTGGAATGTTTTGCCTATATGCCTTAAAGTATACCTTATGGTAGATTTATGTGTATTTTTTCTATTTCAGCCATTAAACGATAATAAGTAGTTGTACTGCAGCCAATAATCTTAATGGCTGTTTTTACTGTAATTTCTTTAGCTTTAACCTTCTTATAAATATTAAAATAGTCCGACGCATAAAACTTTTTCTGTCTGCCGAACTGTACCCCTTTGGATTTTGCTTCGGCAATACCCTCTGCTTGCCGCTGTCTTATGTTATCACGTTCGTTTTCGGCAACAAAGCTGAGAATTTGTAAGACAATATCACTTATAAAAGTACCGAATAAATCTTTGTTTTTGGCAGTGTCAAGCAGAGGCATATCCAAAACGACTATATCCGCATTTTTCTTATATGTAATAATGCGCCACTGCTCAATAATCTCGCTGTAATTTCTGCCCAGTCTGTCAATACTCTTAATCACCATAATATCATTTTTTCGGAGTTTGCCTACGAGTTTCTTATAACTGGCTCTGTCAAAATCCTTTCCGCTCTGCTTATCCATAAAAATATTTTTATCCTTAACACCGTAAGCCTTTAAGGCAATAATTTGTCTGCCTTCGTTTTGCTCCTTTGAAGATACCCTTACATAACCGTAAAGCATATAATCACCTTCCTTTTTATATAATATTTTATCCTATACCAAACAATTTGTTTTTGGTATATTCAAAAGAATATTATATAAATAAAATTTTCGATTATATCACTGTACGGTACTCAATAATCTTGTTTCGGTGTTAAATCCGCCTCATCAATAATCTTGATTACGTACATACTATTGTATATGATTAAAAAATCCGCCTTACTTATAAAAAAGCAAGACGGATTGGCTTCAATATTTATTAATAGAATTTGAAAATCCATTAAATATAACCGTCACTCAAAAGTCTTTATGATAAACGGCAATATTCGGATAGCCGTCGCCGCCTTCTCTGTTCTCTTGTTGCCGCCATAAAATATTCCAAAACTCTAAGCTCCATATGTGTCCTCATTTTTTGATTTTTATTGATTATATCTTAGCACATTTTTGTATGCTTGTAAAGCATATTCAACTATTCAATATAAGTATTTGCTATTTGAGATAACAGCTGATAGAATGTAGATAAACAAGGAGGGATTAAGGTGAATACAGAGGATTTTTTAAAATATATGAATACGGGAAATGTTGTAACAGGGGGTTCGGAGCTGCATAAGTATATGTCGAAACTGACAAATGAAGCAATGAAGCTTGCTGCGGAGCTTAACGGAAAATACAACAGTCCCGAAGAAACGAGAGAGTTGTTTTTCAGAATAACAGGCAAGCCCCTTGATGAAAGCTTTGTACTTTTTCCGCCTTTTTATACAGACTGCGGTAAAAATATAACAGTGGGCAAAAATGTATTTATAGGCAGCTGCTGTTATTTTCAAGACCAAGGGGGAGTTAAAATCGGCAACGGTGTTTTGGTGGGACACGGCACAACATTTGCCACGCTGAACCACTGCTTTGAGCCTGAAATGCGAAGCAGTATGAAACCTGCACCTATTGTTGTAGGCGACAGGGTTTGGATTGGGGCAAACGTGACAATTCTTCCGGGAGTAACCATAGGCGACAACGCGATAATTGCCGCCGGAGCAGTTGTTGCAAAAGACATACCTGCTGACAGCATAGCCGCCGGAGTTCCGGCAAGGGTTATAAAATCCATATATGACGAGAAACGAGGGATTTAATTGAAGAGAAAATCGATTTTTATTTTAACTGCGGCGGTAATAACGACTTTGTTTTCGGGCTGTAATAAAAGCGTAAATGTGTCTGCGCAGAATGTTGTTACGGAGGCTGATGAAATGAGTTACGGCGAAATTATTACACCAACAGCGGAAATAACACAGTTGGAAGATGGCTTTTCCACAGTGCGGTTTCAGGGTGATGACGGCTTCCGTGCATTTTTAGACAAGGGCGGAGCATCCTCCGACAGAGAAGTCATTGAATATCTGTCAACTCTTTTAGGCTCGGACTTAAGCTTTTCAGGCAATACCTTCGGCTGCAGCACGATTTCGGCAGTCAGCTCGGAGGGAGAACACCTGTTCGGCAGAAACTTCGACTGGCAGGGCTGCGAGGGCTTGGTTGTTGTTTCCGAGCCTGATGAGGGTTATTCCTCAATATCCACAGTAAATACGAATTTTATAAAAAATACGGTAGGGAATTTCGAAAATTTTCTCTCCGACAATAACATACTTACAGCCGCTTCTCTGTATGCTCCCCTTGACGGTATGAACGAAGCCGGGCTGACGGTTTCCGTAAATATGATACAGGATTCGGAGGTTATAAACCAAAACACTGACAAGCCCGACTTGACAACAACTACGGCGGTGCGACTTATCCTTAACAAAGCAGGAAGTGTTGACGAAGCTGTCAGCCTTCTTAAGCAGTATGATATACACTCCTCGATGAATATGATGGTTCATTTTGCACTTGCGGATAAAGCCGGCAAAAGTGTTGTAGTGGAATATGTAAACAATGAGATGATTGTTGCGGAAACCCCGGTTGTTACCAATTTTTACATTGCTGAGGGGGATAAAAAGGACGTAGGCTCAAGTCAGTCTCACGAAAGGTATGACATTCTTATGAAGCTGCTTTCCGAAAATGAAAATATGACAGCCGAACAGGTCAGATACGCTCTTGAGTGTGTAAGCAAGAAGAATTTCAATGAGTATGAATCTACCGAGTGGAGCATTGTTTATAATCTTGACACAGGCAGAGCAGACTACTATCACAGAGAAAACTATGAAAAGTGTTACAGCTTTGAAATAGGCGGAGAGGAGGAAGGCGATGAACTATATTAACTTACTTATGAAGCTGCTTCTGCTTAAGGGCAACGAAAAAAAGTCTGCTGAACAAATTCAAAAAATACAAGAGAAGAAGCTTAAAAAGCTGCTTAGGTATGCCTATAAAAATTCGGAATATTACAGGCTGACCTTTGAAGGCAAGGGCATAAATGAGAAGAATATAGACAATGTACCTTTGTCAGGCTTTCCCACTGTTGACAAAAAAGCCTTTTTAATGAACTTCGACAGAATTGTCACCGTCTCCGATTTAACACAGGACGAAATAAGGGAGTTCGACTCATCTTCCGAGTTAAGCCGAAAGCCCTTCAAGGGCAAATATCACATTGTCCACTCTTCGGGCAGCACAGGCAAGCCGGGCTACTTTGTTTATGATGATAAGGCTTGGGGCAGTATGCTTGTGGGAATGATAAGGGGTGCTCTTTCAAATATGACTATGGCTGAAATGGTTAGGTTTTTCGCCGAAGGGCCTCGAATGGTTTACACTGCCGCAACAGACGGACGATACGGCGGAGCAATGGCTGTGGGAGACGGCGTTGAAGGGGTAGGCGGCGGTCAGCTTTATCTTGACATAAACACTCCCCTATCCCAGTGGGTTGAAAAAATAAACGAGTTTAAGCCCAATATGATTGTGGGCTACCCCTCGGCGGTGAAAATTTTAGCCGGACTTGCGGAAGAGAAAAATGTTAATTTAAATATCCGCTGTGTTGTTTCCTGCGGAGAGCCGCTAAACCCCGGTTTGCGTGAATA
This sequence comes from Clostridiales bacterium, assembly GCA_021204175.1. GTDB lineage: Bacteria > Bacillota > Clostridia > Lachnospirales > CAG-274 > JAJQCI01. The sequence goes on from JAJPZT010000012.1 coordinate 11,919, forward strand.
TCTTGAAAGAATTTTCGGAGTTAAGGTTATAAATTATTACGGAACAAGCGAATCTCTTATTTTGGGAGCTGAGAAAGACCCGGCTGAGGGAATGATTTTATATGACGATATGAATGTTATAGAAGCCATAGACGGAAAAATGTATTTAACGTCACTTTATAATTTCGCCCAGCCACTTATAAGATATTGTATTACAGACAATATAAAAATCGAAAAGGCTCAAAACGGCGGCTCAACACCATTTTCAAGGGCTGTAGGGCTTGTGGGAAGAAGCGAGGATATTCTTTGGTTTAAGGATAAAAACGGCAAAAAAGAGTTTCTCCACCCACTTGCCATAGAGGGCTTTTGCATAGAAGGACTTCTTGATTTTCAGTTTCGACAGCTGAGCGACCAAGCCTTTGAAATGTTTGCGGAAACCTCAGCAAATGCAGACAAAGATAAAATAGAAGCCGAAATGCACAGGCAGATGAAGAATATACTTGCCGAGAAAAAGCTTGACTATGTTGATTTTAAAATGAGCTTTGTTGACGAAATAAAAGCCGACAGCAAAACGGGAAAGAAAAAGCTAATTGTAACATCTGCGGAAAAGCAGAGAAAGGAGCAAAAATGAAAAGAAAATTTTTAACACTTATAGGCTTAGGGCTTGTTTTAACAGCAACAGGCTGCGGAGGAAGCAAAACCGAAACAAACACAGTGTCAGTTATTGAAGAAGAAAACACAAGCGGTTCTGAAATTTATGTAAGCTTCGGTGACAGCGAAAAATTCGCCCTTCATTTATATGAAAACGAAACTGCTGAAGCCCTTCAGACCTTTGCGGCTATGGACGAGTGGCAGCTGCCTATATATCACTATGACGATTACGAAAACTGGGAGGTTATGCAGTATTATGAACTGCCCTCAAAATATGAGGTTCCCACAAACCCGGAGGAAGTGACAAGTGAGGCGGCAGGCTCGGTTTATTTCTCAGAGGATAATGAAATTCTGCTTTTCTATAAGGACGCGGAAGTGGAAGGAGAATTTACACCCGTAGGATATTTTGACTATACGGATGAATTTCTTGACGCAGTGGAAAACAACCCGGTTTTAGAAGGCTGGGGCAATAAACTTATCCATATCAGTGCTTAAGGAGGAATGATTTAGATGAAGAAAACATTATCAGGCTTATTTACAATAATTTTTGCGGTAGTATTTTCGGCAAGTGCCTTTGCCGCAGAACAGACAACAGTTGTTATGACAGTAAACAGCAACGTTATGACTGTAAACGGTGAAGAACAGCAGCTTGAGCAAGCGCCGATCATTATCGACGGCAGAACCCTCGTTCCCGTAAGAGCGGCAGTTGAAGCCATAGGCGGTGAAGCTGACTGGAACAGTGAAACAAGGGAGATTACAATAACTAAGGGAACAGACGTTATAAATATGACAATCGACAGCAAGACAGCCTATTTAAACGGTGAAGAAACTATTCTCGACACTGCCCCTGTTATCATAAACTCCAGAACCTGTATGCCCATTAGGTTTATTGCCGAAGGCTTGGGCTTTGAGGTCAGCTGGAACGCCGAGGAAAGACAGATTGTAATTACAGGCACAGAGGAAGAAGAGGAAGAAATTTCTGAAGATGAAGAAGCTGAAGCAGAGGAAGAAGCAGCCGAACCCATTACCGAAGTATATGTAAGCTTCGGCGACAGCGAATTTTTCACACTTCACCTCTATGACAACGAAACAGCCGCCACAATAGGAGCTTTCGCCGCTATGGAGGACTGGCAGCTTCCCATTTATCACTATGACGATTACGAAAACTGGGAGGTTATGCAGTATTACGAAATCCCTTCAAGCTATGAAATCCCCACTAATCCGGAAACAGTGACTGAAGAGGCAGCCGGTTCGGTTTATATGTCTGAGGATAACGAAATACTTCTTTTCTATAAAGACGCAGAGGTTGAGGGAGAATTTACACCATTAGGATATTTTGATTGGTCGGAAGAATTTGTTGATGCTGTAGAAAACAACCCTGTTGTAGAGGGCTGGGACAACAAGCTTATACATATAAGCATAAACGGCTGACAAAACAAGGGGATGAAAATTATGATAAATCAAAGTAAAGAGGACATAATTCAAAATTTGAAGGACGCAGGCTGCGGCGATGAAACAATCAGTAAATTTATGGAAAATATAAACAAGGGGTATACTGAAGAAGGCACGGATCTTCTAAACCGACACCGCCGCAATCTGCTGAATAAGCTTCACAAAAGCCAAAGACAGATCGACTGTCTCGACTATCTTGTGTATACAATGAAAAAGTAAAGGAGCGGTTTTATGGGCATTAACATAAAATACAATCAAAATTATTTTACAGGGGAAAGAGCCTTGTTTAAGGGCAAAAATTTAAGCATAACAAACAGCATATTCGCCGACGGCGAATCTCCCTTAAAGGAAAGCAGCAACATAGAGCTTTACGGCAGTATGTTTAAATGGAAATATCCCCTTTGGTATTCAAATAATATTAAGGTTAAAAACTGCACATGGTTTAATATGGCAAGAGCCGGAGTATGGTATACAAACAACATAACCGTTGAGAACTCCGCAATTGAAGCCCCTAAGAACTTTCGCCGCTGTAAAGGGTTGGTTCTTAAAAATGTATCCTTTCCCGATGCAGAGGAAACCATCTGGAGCTGTGAAGATGTGACACTGAAAGACATTACTGCAAAGGGCGACTATTTCGCTATGAACAGCAAGGATATGAAAATCGACAATCTTACACTTTACGGAAATTATTCCTTTGACGGAGCGGAAAATGTTGAAATCCACAATTCCCGTCTGCTTTCAAAAGACGCTTTTTGGAACAGCAGTAACATAACAGTTTACGATTCATTTATTTCAGGTGAATATTTGGGCTGGAACTCAAAAAATCTGACCCTTATAAACTGCACAATAGAAAGCCTTCAGGGAATGTGTTACATAGATAATCTCATTATGAAAAACTGCCGTCTTATAAACACAACTCTTGCTTTTGAATACTCAACGGTTGAGGCTGAAATCGACAGCTATGTTGACAGTATAATCAACCCCTCAAGGGGCACAATCAAAGCCGATTCCATAGGTGAGCTTATTATGGAAAAGGATAAGGTTGACATAAACAAGACCAAGATTATCTGCAAGTGGGACGGAAACAAGGTTAAATGCGTATAAATGGCGGAGTATTTATTGAAGGGTATCTTGATAGGACTTCTGTTCGGCGTTCCCGTTGGAGCCGTTGGAGCAATGACAGTAAAAAACAGCTGGGCTTTGGGCTTTAAAGCCGGAGTTTTAACAGGGCTGGGCTCTACTGCCGCCGACTGTATTTACAGCATTATCGGGGCTTTCGGCTTAACTCTTATTTCGGATTTTTTATTAAGATACAGTACACAAATAAGCGTTATAGGCTGAGCTTTCATAATTTATATGGGAATTTATGCCTTAACAAATAAACTTGACAAAACAAATATAAAAGTAAGCGGCGGCATTAAAATTTTTTCCTCCTCCTTTGCTATGGGAATTACGAATCCTGCGGCTGTTCTTACTTTTATATTCGCCTACTCCTATTTCGGAATTTCCGACATAAGGAGCGGCTTTAACGGCTTATGTTTGGTTTTGGGAGTTTTTATAGGAACTCTCATTTGGTGGGTTTTGCTTTCCGGCATAACATGTTTTGTCAAAAGAAAAAGCGGATTAAACAATATTATGTTTATGAACAAAATATTCGGAAGTATATTGATTTTGTTCGGAATTGTTATATTAATTAGAGTTTTATTTTGAAGGAGCTGAGAATATGAAAAAATTTATTACAGGAGCATTATCACTGATTATAGCTGTTTCAGCCGCAACAGGCTGTATGGCGGAGCAGGAAACAACAGATGAAACAACTATCGTTATGCAGATTGGCAATTCTACCGCAACGGTAAACGGTATTGAGACGGAAATCGAACCGGGAGAGGACGTTTCCCCTGTTATCTCCGACGGCAGAACCCTTGTTCCTCTCCGCTTTTTAGCCGAAAACTTAGGCTTTGAGGTAGAATGGAATGCTGAGACACAGGAGATAACAATTACAAAGGGATCAGAAACCGAAACCGTAACATTAACAGAGGAAGAGATTGCGGAAGCGGCAGAAGAAGCCGAAGAAGAACCGGAGACAACAGAAGAAAGCGAAGGTGAGAATATGACAAGCATTAATATTACAATAGGCGATAAGATTTTTGAAGCCGTTCTCTATGACAACGAAACGGCAAATGCCTTTGCGGAGAAACTGCCCGTTACCTATAATATGTCGGAGCTTAACGGCAACGAAAAATATTTTTATATGGACGAAGCCCTTCCCTCAGATGACATCGACCCTGACATAATCAACACAGGCGACATTATGCTTTACAATTCAAATTATCTTGTTATTTTTTATGATACATTTGTACCTTCCTACTACAGCTATACCCCAATGGGACATATCACAAACCCCGAAGGACTTGCGGAAGCTGTGGGAAGCGGAAGGGTTACCGTAACCATTACAAAATAAATTAAGGAGGGCTATAAAATGGGAAAGAATGTACTTATTGTATCCACAAGTCCCAGAAAGGACGGAAATTCAAATATGCTTGCGGACGCCTTTGCCAAAGGAGCGGAAAGCAGCGGAAACAGCGTTGAAATTGTCAGACTTTATGACAAAACAATAAATTTCTGCAAGGGCTGTCTTGCCTGTCAGGAAACAGGCTTTTGCGTAATTCGTGACGATGCAAGTATTATAGCACAAAAAATGTTTAACGCAGATGTTTTGGTTTTTGCAACACCTATTTACTACTATGAAATGAGCGGTCAGATGAAAACAATGCTTGACAGGGCTAACCCCTTATATGACAGCGACTATAAATTTAAAGACATTTATCTTCTTACAGCCGCCGCCGAAACAGAGGAAGAAACCTCAGACGGAGCAATTAACGGCTTGGAAGGCTGGATAAGCTGTTTTGAAAGGGCCTCACTAAAGGGAGTTGTAAAGGGTCACGGCTTTACCGATGTAGGAGAAATAAAGGACGCACCTGTTTTAAAAGAAGCCTATGAAATGGGAGCAAGTGTCTGAAATGAAATATGATTTTGACAAAGCAGTCAACCGAAGAAATACATATTCTCTTAAGTGGGATGTAAAAGAGAACGAACTGCCTATGTGGGTAGCCGATATGGATTTTGAAACAGCTCCTGAAATTAAAGAAGCACTGCAAAAACGTGTTGAAATAGGGGCTTTCGGCTACAGTGTTGTTCCGGTTAGGTGGTATAAGGCAATAGAGGGCTGGTGGCTGAGACGATACGGCTTTGAAATTAAAGATGAATGGCTTCAGTTCTGCACAGGTACTTTAGCCGCCGTTAGCTGTGCCGTTAAAAGAATGACGAATGTAGGCGACAATGTGGTTTTATTGACCCCTGTCTACAACATTTTCTTTAACTCTGTTGAAAACCACGGCAGAAGGGTTCTTGAAAGCAGACTTGTTTACAAAGACGGAAGCTACAGCATTGATTTTGATGACCTTGAAAAAAAGCTTTCAAATTACATTACAACAATGCTTATTTTGTGTAATCCCCACAACCCCACCGGAAATATTTGGAGCAAAGAGGATTTAGCCAAAATAGGAGAACTCTGTCAAAAGTATAATATAACCGTACTTTCCGACGAGGTTCACTGCGACCTGACAGAACCGGGCAGTAAATATATTCCCTTTGCAAGCGTTTCCGAAGTCTGCAAAAACATAAGCATAACCTGTATTTCCGCCGCAAAATCATTTAATTTGGCAGGCTTACAGTCGGCGGCGATATGTATTCCCAATAAAGCCTTAAGAAATAAAATGATAAGGGGCTTAAATTCCGATGAGGTTGCCGAGCCCAATTTTTTCGCTGTTGAAGGTGTAATTGCAGCATATGAAAAAGGCGAGCCTTGGCTTGAAGAGCTTAGAAAATACATAGCCGAAAACAAGAAAACGGCGGCAGACTTTATAAAAGCCGAGCTGCCGGAAATAACGGTTGTAAAGTGCAAAGCTACCTATTTAATGTGGCTTGACTGCCGAAAAATTACAAACAATACAACAGAATTGTGCAGGTTTATAAGAAATGAAACAGGGCTTATTCTTTCGGAGGGTGAAGCCTACAGGGGAAACGGCAAAGGCTTTCTCCGCTTAAACACAGCCTGTCCAAAAAGCAGCCTGACAGACGGTCTTTTAAGATTTAAAACAGGTATTAAAAATTTTGAAACTGTCGGCAATACGCCGAAATAATATAACCAACAGAGGAAGTTCCCCGCCTCTTAGGCGGTAGGTGCTTACTCTACACTCAGTAGGGGTTTCAAGGAGAACCTGAAAGAAATCGGGTGGGCTTTAGCCCACTTTTGCTGACAAGAAAAAGTTATGAGTTGGTCATAAGTGTTTTTTTCGTTAGAAAAAACGCGCATAGTCTTTGACAATAGAACAGAAAAACTCATATTCTTCAATATACTCTGTCTGTATAAAACAGGCTCAGAAGTTTTGCTTGACGCAAACCCGTCCTTTTGGCATCCCGGCATCTCGGGTTCCTGCCGCTTTTCAGTCCTCTTTGCTGAAATCCTTAAAAGGATTCTAAACAGAGTATAACATAAGGCTGCGGATAAAACAACAAAAGTTTTATTAAAGCCGAAAATTTTTGTTGTTTAACAAGACCTTAATGTATATTTTTAAAGCTCTCTGTTTTCAAAGCTTTTAGCTGAGCTTTAAGAAGTTTTGAAAAATTGTAACAGTTCAGCCAAATAATTCGCTAAACGTCTGCTTTGCATACGCCGCCGCTATGCGGCTATATTTTAGCTCATTATTTGGCGCTCCGCTCGTGTCTTAATTTCATATTTTTTGCATATAAATATGAAAAAATCTGAAATTTAAAGACACGGCTGAACTGTTACAAAAAAATCGGTAAAATTTCAAAAAAAACTTGACTTTTGGTTTTAGGGGGGTTATAATATTTTGGTGTCTGAAAATATGACATGACAAAAGTATTAAGATTTTAAAAGGAGGTGCAGGGAATGCCTACATTCAATCAGTTGGTAAGAAAGGGCAGAAGCACAAAGGTAACAAAGTCTACGGCTCCTGCTTTGCTTAAGGGTTATAACACACTTAAGAAAAGAGCCACAGACGCAACTTCTCCTCAGAAGAGAGGGGTTTGTACATCTGTTAAAACAGCTACGCCCAAAAAGCCTAACTCAGCTATGAGAAAGATCGCCAGAGTTCGTCTTTCCAACGGTATTGAGGTTACATCTTATATCCCCGGCGAAGGTCATAACCTTCAGGAGCACAGCGTTGTTCTTATCAGGGGCGGAAGAGTAAAGGATATACCCGGTGTACGTTATCACATCATCAGAGGTACACTTGATACCGCAGGTGTTGCCGACAGAAAGCAGGCCCGTTCAAAATACGGTGCTAAGCGCGGCAAGAAAAAGAAAAAATAATTTGTGAGACTTTTAAGTCTCAGCGCAAAAGGTTTTTGACCTATGCGCCTGCCTGTATCTAACTAATCTTACTTTTGTCAGTTTTATATATACAAAAGTTGGGGTCGGTAGTGCAAGGCATATGCAGAGGCTGTTTTTCAGCCTGTGAGTACCTGTGATTTAATAATGAAAATATGTTTTGGCTAAACCTAAAGCATATTCTCAAATTTTGATTAAGGAGGGAAGAATCGTGCCAAGAAAAGGACATGTTTCAAAAAGAGAAGTACTGCCCGATCCTATGTACAAAAGCAAAATTGTAACAAAGCTTATAAATTCAATTATGCTTGACGGCAAAAAGGGTGTTGCTCAGAAGATTGTTTACGGCGCATTCCAGATTGTTGAAGAAAAAACGGGAACACCCGGTCTTGAGGCTTTCGAAACGGCGCTTAACAATATTATGCCCGTTCTTGAGGTTAAAGCAAGACGTGTGGGCGGTGCAACCTATCAGGTTCCTATGGAAATCAGAGCCGACAGACGTTTAACACTGGGCTTAAGGTGGCTTACAACCTACTCAAGAAAGAGAAGCGAAAAGACTATGGATCTTCGCCTTGCCGGTGAAATTATGGACGCTATGAAAAACGAAGGCGGAGCCTGCAAGAAGAAGGACGAAACACACAAGATGGCAGAAGCAAACAAGGCTTTCAGTCATTTCAAGTGGTAATAACAAAAAACACATTTTTCAAAGGAATTATCTTTTGAGAAATCTTACTGTTAAGGAGGATTTGTTGTGGCAGATAAAAGACAGGTACCTTTGGAGCTTACACGTAACATAGGTATTATGGCACACATTGACGCCGGAAAGACAACACTTACCGAAAGAATACTTTATTATACAGGGCGTACCTATAAAATCGGCGATACCCATGAGGGTACAGCCGTTATGGATTGGATGGACCAGGAGCAGGAAAGAGGTATTACAATTACCTCAGCCGCTACAACCACAATGTGGCATATCGGCGACGGTCCCAAACACAGAATCAACATTATAGATACTCCCGGTCACGTTGACTTCACGGTAGAAGTAGAAAGATCGCTGCGTGTTCTTGACGGCGCAGTAGCAGTTTTCTGCGCTAAGGGCGGAGTTGAGCCTCAGAGTGAGACGGTTTGGCGTCAGGCTGAGAAATATCACGTTCCGCGAATGGCGTTTGTAAACAAGATGGATATTATGGGTGCTGATTTTTATCGTGTTGTAGATATGATAAAAACAAGACTTAACGCCAACCCCGTTGTTGTTCAGCTTCCCATAGGCGCTGAAGATATTTTCGAAGGCGTTATAGACCTTATGGAAATGAAGGCTTATTATTATGAAGATAAGCTGGGAACAGACGTAGAAATCAGAGATATTCCCGAAGATATGGCCGAGAAGGCTCAGGACTACAGGGTAGAAATGGTTGAGGCAATTGCCGAAACAGATGAAGCCCTTATGGAAAAATATCTTGAAGAGGGAGACTTATCTATTGAAGAAATGAAGAAGGCTTTAAGAGCAGCCTGCATCGCCTGTGAAGCAGTTCCCGTATTCTGCGGTTCGGCTTATAAAAACAAGGGCGTTCAGAAGCTTTTGGACGGCGTTCTTGAATATATGCCTGCTCCTACAGATATTCCCGCTATTAAGGGTCACCGTCCCGGAGACGAAGAAGCGATTGTTGAAAAGCACGCTTCAGACGAAGAGCCTTTTGCAGCCTTGGCATTCAAGATTATGAATGACCCCTATGTAGGAAAGCTTGCTTTCTTCAGAGTATACTCGGGCTGCCTTGAATCCGGTTCTTACGTATATAACTCCGTTAAGGGCAAAAAGGAAAGAGTAGGACGTATTCTTCAGATGCATGCTAACTCAAGACAGGAAATCGACAAAGTTTATGCCGGAGACATCGCAGCAGCGGTAGGTCTTAAAAACACCACAACCGGCGACACACTTTGTACAGAGGAAGACGAGGTTATTCTCGAATCCATGAATTTCCCCGATCCCGTTATATCTGTTGCTATCGAGCCTAAAACAAAGGCAGGCAGAGACAAAATGGGCATCGCTCTTGCAAAGCTTGCGGAAGAAGACCCCACATTTAAGACTTATACAAATCAGGAAACAGGCGATACTATTATCGCAGGTATGGGCGAGCTTCACCTTGAAATTATCGTTGACAGGCTTCTTCGTGAATTTAAAGTAGAAGCCAACGTAGGCGCACCTCAGGTTGCTTATAGAGAAGCATTCGGCAAGAATGTGGACGTCGAAAGCAAATATGCAAGACAGTCCGGCGGTAGAGGTCAGTACGGTCACGTTAAGGTTAAGTTTGAAGTTATGGAAGCCAATGCGGAATCCACCTTCGAGTTCTCAAACGAGATTGTCGGCGGTGTCGTTCCCAAGGAATATATACCCGCTGTTGAAGCAGGTATCAAAGAAGCTATGCAGTCAGGTGTTATCGGCGGCTACCCCGTTGTAGGCGTCAGAGCAAGACTTTATGACGGTTCGTTCCATGAAGTAGACTCTTCCGAAATGGCATTCCATATTGCAGGTTCTATGGCGTTTAAAGACGCTATGAGAAAGTCAAGCCCCGTACTTTTAGAGCCTGTTATGAAGGTTGACGTAACAGTACCCGAGGAATATATGGGTGATGTTATCGGCGATATGAACTCACGTCGTGGTAAAATCGAGGGTATGGAAATGGAAAACGGTCTTCAGATCGTTCACGGCTACGTTCCACTTGCGGAAATGTTCGGCTATTCCACAGACCTGAGAAGCAAAACACAGGGCAGAGGCACCTATGTTATGGAAGTTCACCACTATGAGGCAGTACCCAAGAGCATTCAGGAAAAAATTGCTTCAGGCAAGGGCTGATATAAGTTAATCTGATTTTTATTAATTTTAATAATAAATACTTGCAATTTATCGGCAAATTTTATATAATAGTTTTAAGATTGTTTAACTATTAAAATTATCTTTTTAAGGAGGAAGTTTCAAAATGGCAAAAGCTAAATTTGAAAGAAGCAAACCACATGTAAACATCGGAACCATCGGTCACGTTGACCATGGTAAGACAACTCTTACAGCAGCTATTACAAAGACTCTTCACGACAGAGAAGGTCTCGGTGAATTCGTAGAATTCGATAAGATCGACAAGGCTCCCGAAGAAAGAGCAAGAGGTATAACTATCAACACAACTCACGTTGAATATGAGACAGCTAACAGACACTATGCTCACGTTGACTGCCCCGGTCATGCTGACTACGTAAAGAACATGATCACAGGTGCTGCTCAGATGGACGGCGCTATCCTTGTAGTTGCTGCAACAGACGGTCCTATGGCTCAGACAAGAGAGCACATCCTTCTTGCTCGTCAGGTAGGCGTTCCCAAGATCGTTGTATTTATGAACAAGTGCGACATGGTTGACGATGAAGAGCTTCTTGACCTTGTTGAGATGGAAATCACAGAGCTTCTTGAAGAATACGGTTTCGAAGACTGTCCTATCGTTAGAGGTTCAGCTTATCAGGCACTTCAGGATACTTCCAGCAAGTGGGCTGACGGCATCATCGAACTTATGGACGTTGTTGACAAGGAAATCCCCACACCCGAGAGAGACGCTGACAAGCCTTTCCTTATGCCCGTTGAGGACGTATTCTCAATCACAGGCCGTGGTACAGTTGCTACCGGCAGAGTAGAAAGAGGTCAGCTTAAGATTTCTGAGGAAGTTGAAATCGTAGGTATCAAAGAAGAAGCTCGTAAGGTTGTTGTAACAGGTATCGAAATGTTCCGTAAGCTCCTTGACTTTGCTCAGGCAGGCGACAACATCGGCGCACTTCTTCGTGGTGTTCAGAGAACTGAAATCGAAAGAGGACAGGTTCTTGCAAAGCCCGGTACAATCACACCTCATACACACTTCAAGGGTCAGGTTTACGTTTTGACAGCTGATGAAGGCGGACGTCATAAGCCCTTCTTCACAAACTACCGTCCTCAGTTCTATTTCAGAACAACAGACGTTACAGGCGTTATCACTCTTCCCGAGGGAACAGAAATGTGTATGCCCGGCGACAACGTAGAGATGGAAGTTGAACTTATTCAGCCTATCGCTATGGAAAAGGGTCTTCGTTTCGCTATCCGTGAAGGCGGCAGAACAGTAGGCTCAGGCGCTGTTACTGAAATTATCGAATAATTTTAGCTTAATAGAGCATAATAAATCATAAATTAAGCCGCTGTCTTAATCAAGACGGCGGCTTTTTTGTTGTTTTAATACTAAATTATTTGGCTGAACTGTTACAAACTTATTCCAAGAACTTATCAAAAGTTTCAATAAGGGTGTTATTGTCTTTGTGACTAAGTCTTGTCGCAAAAGGAAATGAACTAGAACCCGAAAGAAATAGGGTACTGTGAAATTCTTTCCTCACGTTGATTTTAATGAAGAAAGTATTTCACAGCAACCACAGGTTCGGCTTTTTCGACAGCAAAAGTTCTGAGAATGGTTAGTTTTTCTCCTCACCTGTTCCCCGGTGTAATCTAATGTGTCTTTAAGGGGCATAATACACTGCGGAGGGAGGTAACGTTATAATAGAAATAATTCACGATGCTGATATATTAATTTCATTATTAATTATCATTGTTATTAGAATTGTTATACATATTATAACAAAAAAAAGATAACGGTTCAGAATTCGAAGCTTAACGGTTATCTTACATAGCATATTTAAGTGAGGAGTAGCTGCAAAAAGTTACTCCCTTTTGTGTTTTAAAAATACAACACTTTGCCCATTCTGTCAACGAAAATTAATTTCGAAGAGTACAACCGCAGGAAAAATTATGTTTTACTTATTTACGCAAGCTGCATTTTTTTAATTTACAATCGTTTCAAGATATTTTTCAGCATTCTTACATATGTTATGTCCCTTTTTAGCAAGAGAACATTTTTTACCCTTGCAATTATTTTGATTGACTTATATGTAATAAAATGATACAATAAATAACAAGATATGTAGTTTTTATAATTACATTAAGAAAGCGGAAACAATAAAAAAATGAAAGGGGTAATGATTATGAAAAAAACAGTTGCTTTATTAGCAGCATTTTTAGTTGCTTTCAGCGCCTTAAGCTTTACAGCTTCAGGCTCTGAAAGTGAAATCGGTGTAACCGTAGATGGATTTGATATTTCATTTGACCAGCCGCCTGTGGTAATAAACGGAAGAACTCTTGTTCCCTTAAGAGCTATCTTTGAGGCTTTGGGGGCAGAAGTTGAATGGGATGCGGAAACAAAATCGATTATGGCTGAAAGAAACAATATTGCGGTCTTGCTTTATATTGATTCAACTGCTATGACCTACGGCGAAATAGGCGGAAATGCAGTAACCGTTCAGCTTGACACCGCACCGACCATTATTAACGGAAGAACTCTCGTTCCTGCAAGAGCCGTAGCGGAAGCCTTCGGCTGCAGTGTTTCGTGGGATTCCGTCACAAAAACCGTTATTATTAATGACAACAATACATCAAACTCTTCGGCGGCTGAAGCTCCGGCTGCTGAAATTACAACAGAAGCAGCCACGGAAGCAACCACAGCCGCTGTTCTTCAAAACACTACATTCGATATTACGCAAACATATATAAAAGGAAACAGTGCTATAAAAAAAGCTGAAAACGGTTCGCACCTTATTGACGGCGACCCAAGTACGAAATGGTGCTGTTATATACCTGACGGCGGCGCTTATGTTATATGGCAGGTAAATCCGTCTGTTGTCGTAACAGGCTATACTATTGTTACCGGAAACGACAACAGTAAATATTCGGGCAGAAATCCTTTAAGCTGGACTCTTTACGGCTGTAATTCCGATGAGTCCCCCACAGTTGACGACAGCTGGAATGTTATTGACGAAAGAAAAAATGACAGATCCCTTCCCGACGCCGATTTTCAGGACCGTTATTTTGAAGTGACGGGCAACAGTCAAAGCTATGAATATTATATGCTTAAGGTAACAGCCACAAGAGGAGCTAAGGAAATGCAGATGTCGGAGTTCGAGCTTAATTATGCAGGAAGCGGCATTACCGTAAACACAAGTACATCCGCTTCTTCCGGCGTAAGCAGCACCTCTTCACAAAGCTCCTCAGACTCTTCACAAGACAGCAGCCAAGGCTCTGCGCCGAGCTCCCAAACCTGTGTTATATGCGGAGGAAGCGGCTCTGTAGTTTGCAGCTACTGTCACGGCAAGGTCACTGCTATTTCCGCCGATATAGGCTTAAACGGTTATGTTGCGGAAGGAATATGCCCCCTCTGCAACGGTGCGGGTAAAAATACGTGCAGTGTTTGTTCCGGTACGGGTATTACATATAATAATTAATAATTAACAATTAATATTTAAAAATTTCAGATAGATCCAAAGGTCTTCCTTTGTTGTATAAACAGCAGAAATTTTCGGTTTTCGGAAAACTTTTTGTTGTTTTATCCGCAGCCTTATGTTATACTTTATTTAGAATCCTTTTAAGGATTTCAGCAAAGAGGACTGAAAAGCGGTAAGAACCCGAAAGATGTCGGGCCGGACACGGCTAATTTTTTTCTACAAAAAAACGCCGTGCCCGGCTTTAGACGCAGTCAAAAGTTCTGAAAATCCTCACCTGCCTATTGCATATGAAAAGAGGGGTTGCTTATGATTTAAGCGGTCATCTTCGGGATTATGTCAGGAGGGAGGTGATGTTGTGATAACGATTATTTATGACATATATGTGCTTGCTGTAATTATTTCAGTGGCAATACGCATAATAAAAATAATTCGTAACATAACAAAAAAATAACCGTCTAAGGCTTCCAATCCAAAACGGTTATTTTTAACATTTAATTTTGGTGAGGAATAACTTCATTAAATCAGTCCTCTTTGTATTTTTATAATACCATAATGACTATATTATGTCAAGTTAAAAATCTGTTCTTTATAATTGATGGGAGGAAAAACTATTATGGAACAAAAAGCTTTAAAGCCGGGCTGTATCATATCTATACTGATTTTAATTGTGCTTTTGGCGGCGGCGGTCGTTTTCGGCTATAGATACGCAACAAGGTATTATGAAACCGACTATTACGGCTGTTTATCATTATCAAAAAATCCGCAGTTCAGCGAGCTTGTTTCAATTTACGGAAAGCCCGATGAAATTACTGTCAGACCCGGTCTCAACGCAAGAGATGAAAGAAGCTACAGCTGTTGGGCAAAATATAATGATAAATTAACCGCTGTTTTCAGTTCGGATAATCTTATTTTGGGAGACATTGGAGACAGGATTACGGCTGTATACGTATATTCAAGCGAATTTCGTTTCGGAAGAGACAATATAGGTGTAGGCTCTTCAAAAAGTGAAATAGAAAAAGCCTATAAAAAATGTTATAAAGTGAAAAACGTCGGCGACAAGGAGAACGGTCTGCATTATTTCGATGATTATAAGCACGCAGAATATACTCTTGATGAAAATGATATTGTTACAGAAGTAAGTATTTTTGATTACTGAAAAATGTTACAGTTCAGTCAAATAATTCGTAAAAGGTCTGCTTCGCATCCTTCGCCGCTTTGCGGCTCACTTTTACTCATTATTTGGCGTTCCGCTCGTGCCTTTTTTCAGATTTTACACATATAAATATGCAAAAATCTGAAAAAAGACACGGCTGAACTGTTACTGAAAAATCGGAATATCTCAGCAAAGGAAAAGGATTATGAAAAAGAAAATCGGCATTATTTCGGGGACAATAATTGTTTCTCTGCTGCCCATAGCGGAGTATTTAATTGTTGACTGCTGTCTGCTTAAAAGGTTTAATCTCTACAGCACTGCCTTCAGTCGTCCGCACATATTATTCCATGCCTATATTTTAAATATATTAGCTGTTTTTTCATTTGTTGTTGGCTTTATGATGAAATACAGATTTGTAAATAAGCTTACATACAGGCTGACGGAAAACAGCGGCGGTCTGCCAAAGGCAGTTAATAACATTGTTTCGACTGTTTTATCCGCTGCAATTAACGCCGTTATTCCCTTTATAGTCTCAAACATAATAAATATTATAATTATGGCTTCTATGCTTTCCATAGACTGACAAAAACATAATGCACACAAAAACGCCCTTGAGGAAATTCCCAAAGGCGTTTTATTATTGTTCATTAATGAAGAAAGTTAATTTTTAAAGTACCTGAACAATTATATAAAGTATAAACAGAGCAACGGAGATCCACATAATGGGGTTGATTTCCTTAATTTTGCCTGTGAATATCTTAATAACAACCCATGAAATAATACCGAACATAATACCGTTTGAAATAGAATATGTAAGGGGTATTATAACGATTGCAAGGAAAGCCGAAACTGCGTCTGCCATATCGCTTTCGAAGTCAACCTTTTTAACTGCGCTGAGCATAAGCAAGCCTACATAAACAACAGCAGGAGTTGTTGCAAATGTGGGGATAGCAAGGAAGATAGGAGCGAATATAAGAGCGACGATAAAGAGAACGGCTGTTGTAAGGGCTGTAAGACCTGTTTTGCCGCCGGCTGCAACGCCTACTGTTGACTCAACGTAGCTTGTTACCGTAGATGTACCCAGGCAGGCACCTACAACAGTACCGATTGCGTCTGAAAGAAGAGCGCCCTTAGCATTGGGAAGCTCGCCGTTTTCGTCAAGAAGGTCTGCCTTGCTGGCTACGCCTATAAGAGTACCTACTGTGTCGAAAATATCAGTAAAAAGGAATGTGAAAACGATTACGGCAAAGGCTGCAAAGTTTTGAGTTACAAAGTTAAAGTCAAAAGCGAAGAATGTAGGTGCGGCGATGCCGATGCTTGAAAGACTGGGAATAAGCGATGTGCCCTCTGCAGGAACATACCAGCCTGCAAGCTGAGCGAAAATACCCAAAATCCAAGTAATAATAATTCCCAAAAGAATAGAACCGGGAACCTTATAGTGCTGAAGTACGGCAATAATCATAAGACCGACCATTGAAAGAACAAAAGCTGCCGAAGAAAAGTCGCCCAAAGCAACAATTGTGGATTCGTTTAAAACAACAACCCCTGAGCCTTCAAGAGCAACGATTGTAATAAAAAGACCGATACCTGCGGAAATACCGAATTTAAGGTTAGCGGGGATTTTATTAACAAGGGCTTCTCTGAATCTGAAGAATGAAAGGATTATGAAAATAATACCTTCTACAAAGATAGCAGTAAGGGCAACCTTATAGCTGTAGCCCATACCGAGACAAACGGTAAAAGCAAAGAAAGCATTAAGACCCATACCCGAAGCAAGAGCAACGGGGTAGTTGGCAATAAACGCCATACAGAGTGTTGCGATAGCTGCGGAAAGAGCTGTTGCGGTGAAAACGCTTGCCTGATCCATACCGGCTGCTGCGAGGTAGGTGGGGTTTACCGCAAGGATATAAGCCATTGCAAGAAAGGTGGTTATACCTGCCAGAATTTCCGTCTTAACGTCAGTTCCGTGTTCCTTAAGCTTGAATAATTTTTCCATAATTTCCTCCTTATGAAAAATAAATTCAGGAAGCTACTGCCTCGGGATAAACCGCTGCAATTTCTTCCATAATAATAGAGTTATAAATGTAAGCTTATAAGACGTATGAAATCAATACGCCTCTTTCATATTATACAGCAAAAATATATTTTCATCAATTTGTAAATTTTAATAAAATTTTAATATTATTTTGGTAAAATTGCACTTAGGGGATTTTGGGTGTGAAAATTTTAAAAAGATTTT
>JAJPZT010000060.1 GCA_021204175.1 Clostridiales bacterium
TCCTCGTCTACCGTTTGCTAAACGGATTTACTTTGTCCCTTATGGGCGCACCAATGAAATGTGAATGAATATGTTCCCTGTCTTTATGGGTAGCAAGGCAGACCTCGAAGCCTTTCAGCTTGTGCCACTTTTCTATAAACTCAAGAGCAATTTTATGGGCTTCATCATTGGTTATGTTTTCATCTTTGGCAAAGCTTATTACAAAATGCTTGTACTGCCTGCCGCCTGTCTTTCCCCACAGCTTTTTAGTCATCATCATTTGGGCAAGGGGATTGTCCTCACGACAATTGAAGCCGCTTATAAGCTTAGCTTCGGTTTTTTCTTTCTTAGTAATGTAGCGAATGGCATTGCCCAGGCTTGCCCTTGAGTTGACCGCTTTTAAAATTGCCAAGAGGAAATCACCTCCCGAATTGCACTCAGCTGCTCCCAATACTCGTTAAGCAGTTTAATACAGTCTGCGGTGTCATAAATGTAACCGCCGTTTATTTTTCGGGCAATTTGATTTACGTTGTTGCCCAGTGCGTTTAGTTCTCTGATAATGCTTTCCGCAAGCTCCTTTCTGTCATCATCTGCGATTATTTTTTTGTCTGCAATACACCTCATAATAAATTCTCTCTGTGAAAGTCCCGAGTGCCTGACCTTTTCTTTTGTTAAGGCAAGTTCACTGTCGGAAAGCATTATTTTCAAAGAATGTTGTCTTTTTCGATTTGCTATGGCTGTCACTCCTTTCGCTGCCTTGCGGCAAATTTTCTTTTTGGCAGTATTATTTCGGCGTCAGCCGATTTAAGGAAGCGGTGATTGCTGCTGAAGCGTATGAAATATGTTCAGCCTGTCAATCATCCGTTCCTCAAAAAGGGGGTCGAGGGGTTCTCCCCCGCAAGATAGCCGAAGTGTTCCCACACTCGGCGTATCTTGCCGCATAACCAAGCCTGCCCCAAAGAGAAAGATACAGCTCTTTCCGACACAATTTATTATGCCTGTTATCTTACCTTTGGGCAGGGTTGGGGAAATGCGTCTTGCAGCTGCGTTATGCTTTATTCGAAAAGGAAAACCACAGAATAAGGGCTTTCCTTTACAAATTTAAACTGAGCAGCTTCTTTTCGGCACAGTGAAGCTGCCGCTTTTCGTTTTTTCGGAAAAGGATATACCAATACAAAAATGCAGTCAAAGAAACTTTTATGCCGACAACTCTCTGACTGCATTTTGCAGTTGGTATTTTATCCATTTGGCTGTGGTTGGCAAATTGTCCTTATTGCAGTTGGTAACTTGTCTCCCAAAACTGCTGACTGAAATTTTGCCTTTAAGCATTTTTCGGAACTTTAACATATATTCTGTTAGGTTTTCCGACACCTTGATGTCTGCGGACGATTAGACCGACTTGTTCCAGTTTTCTGAGAGAATTTTTAATTGTCATTTCGCTTTTGCGAACTGTTTTTGAAAGCTCTGTAATCGTAAAATATACAAAGATACGTCTATTGCCGCTGTCATAGAAAAATTCTCTTTGAGCCTTGTTTAACAAAAGAGAATAAACCAATTTGTCAGTTTCACTTATCTTAACGTCAATTAAAAACATAGGATAGGCAATGTAAGACGGTGTTGCTGTTGTTTCCGTAAGATATATTGTTTCAAAGCGTTCTTCCACTGATTTCCACCTCCTTTCGCAGTGGTTTTATTAAGTTAAAAAGCCGCCTCGTTCTTGAGGTCGGCTTTGGCTTAATCTTATACAATCAATTCATAATACATTGAAGGCTGTTTTATCTTGCTCTGATTTCTGTTTATGTAATTTTCAGCTGCGGTAAAACTGCTGTCAGCAGGAGCGTTATACAAGGCAGTCAGCATATAATTTTTGATGTTTTTTACTTCGGTCTGTGCTTTATTAAGCCTGTCCAAAACATAAATTATATCCTCATACCACAAGTCGTTAAATTTCTCTTTAACAATAGCAGAAGGCAGATTTTGCCCGCCGATACGTATAGTCCTGCTTTCACTGAGCATAGTTTGAGCCATAATATCAATCATATAATCAACAATTTCAATCTCACTGCCGGCACATTGTTCCTTCAAAACATCGTCATAGTTAAGATTGTCTTTAATCTCATAGACTTTATCTGTGTAGTTCAAATATTTGTTTTCGGTTGGCAAACTTCTGCTCATCTCATATCTGTCCTCTTTTTTCTCTTGAGATGAGTAGATAGAGTTGATATTAACTTCGTTTAATATATTATTTGATTTAATATTTAATTGTGCGGTGTTTCCCTGAACAGGATTTTCCCGAATAGGCGTTTCCGAAAAAGGCTCTTTGGAAATAACCTCAGTATGTTTATAATTTTCTGCATACGATTGGCAAAGTTTAGTATGCTTATCTGAAACAAGCTGTTCGAAATTTTCTTCTTTATCTGTACTATCATAATTTGATAACGTTATTTCACAGATTGTCCCGGCAGGCTCATCTGTTGGTACTCCGTCATTAACAATCGGTTTCTCATAGATTATGTATTCTGTACCCATTACCTGACCTTTTTCGTTTCTGCTGCGATGCCGTTCAATATAACCGCTGTTTTCCAATTCTTTTAAGGACGTAGTTATGCTGTCAATGCCGTCTTTAGCCATTGCCGCAAGCCCCTTTACGGAAAATTCCCAAGTGTCGGGTACGCAAAGCATAAAAGGCAACAGCCCCTTAGCCTTGAAAGATAAGTTTTTATCGAATAAATGATAGTTGCTCATTGCCGAATAGCTGCGGTTTTTTTCTATCCTTATTTTTGTGCCATTACTTCTGTTTTTCATATTCATACCTCCATATAGTCAAAATTTTTGTTTTATATCCGTTGCAGTCAGAAAGCCCTTTTCTGCTCTGCCTTGAAAATTTACATAAAAAAAGACGTTTCCTTATTCTTTAAAGAGAAATCAGAAACGTCGAGTAGTCGAGTAGCAGCTTTACTCAAAAAGTATAAGCTGCGTAAAATAATTTAATCTAATTTTGATTTGCAAAAACGTACCAAACACAAAATCGGGCATAAAAAAAGTTCTGTCAATTCGTAAATCATTACAAATCAACAGAACCCGTTGCAGTTTTCAAATATTAAGTTTTCATAGCATTATAGATGGCTCTTTTTCAAAATTGGTGTCAATGTGGTGTAAAATTACTGATTTTTAATGGTATCATTTGCTCAAAAAAGCTGATTATTTAAAGGTTTTTAAACGTTCTCGGTTGCCAAACTCGATTTTGCTGAAAGCAAAAGCCGAGCCAACGGCTCGTTCGGACATCTTTCCGATTCCTATTGTAAAACAGGTGAAATGATTGAAACAACAAACACTTATTTCGCCGATCTTAAAAATTGCTATGTCATTATTGAAAATGTGCCCTGTCTGAAGTGCTGCCAATGCGGTGAAATCTTCTATAAATCTTCCGTGCTTGAAAACATCGAAAACATCATAGAAAAAATCGAAAATATCTCAAGCAAAATCTTCATTATGGACTATAAAACCGCCGCCTAACCCATATCCGAATTTTGAAATAACAAAAGTCTCGTTGAAAACAGCTGTTTTCAACAAGACTTCAAGCTCATTTTCCAATTTTTTTAGTTTACTCTTGTTGAAAAGGTATGTTTTCAACAAGAAATTTAAAAAGAAACAATTAAAGAAGGATAACATAATGAATAACGAATTTCAATTCTTATTATACCGTTCGGCAGAAGAAGATATTTCAGTCAACGCCGTTATCAAAGATGAAACAATTTGGCTTACACAAAAAGCAATGGGTGAGCTGTTCGGCTGTTCATCTGATAATATTTCTTTGCATTTAAAAAATATTTTCTCAGACGGGGAATTAAATGAAATTTCAACTACCGAGGAAATCTCGGTAGTTCAAACAGAAGGAAACAGACAGGTAAAAAGAAAAACTAAATTTTATAATCTTGACGCTATTATCTCCGTCGGCTATCGTGTCAATTCAAAACGAGCCACTAATTTCAGAATTTGGGCGACAAATGTTTTAAAAGAATATATGACAAAAGGCTTTGTTCTTGATGATGAACGTTTGAAACAAGGCAAGACTGCTTTCGGAAAAGACTATTTTCGTGAACTTTTAGAACGTGTTCGTTCAATCAGAGCAAGCGAACGCCGAATATGGCAGCAAATAACCGATATATTCGCCGAATGCAGTATTGACTATGATAAAAATTCCGAAATAACAGCTAAGTTTTATGCTATGGTTCAAAACAAATTCCATTATGCCATTATGAACCAAACCGCAGCCGAAATAATCCATAACAACGCTGACCATATAAGAGAAAATATGGGCTTGCAGACTTGGAAAAACTCACCTGACGGCAGAATTTTAAAATCCTCAGAAGTTTTTCTGCGAAAAACCGGCTTCGCCGCCTGATGTCTTTCAGGTTCCCGATGTATCTATCGCAAAGAATTATTTACCCGACAATAAAATCCGACAGCTTGAAAGAACCGTTTCCGGCTATTTCGACTACATAGAAGATTTAATAGAGCGTGAAAATACATTCACTATGAAAGAATTTGCCGAAAGCGTAGATGAATTTCTATCGTTCAGAAGATACAAAATATTGAAAGACAACGGAAAAGTCTCACATATTCAGGCGAAGCAAAAAGCCGAAGCCGAATATGAAATATTCAACAAAACCCAAAAAATAACCTCCGACTTTGACCGCTCTGTGAAAAAAATGATAGATTTACAAAATTAGACAGAAATATAATTTTAAAGGTAGTGCTTATAGTTTCGCCCCTCGGCTTTGACCGCAGGGGCGTTTTTATTTTCATTTTACAAATTTTTTGTGAATGTTTGCATTGCGGCGGAGTGAGGTCTCAGAGGGGGTGAGGAATTTGGGGCAGGCGGGGGGGGTAATTTCCAAGCTTCACCAATTCGAGGGTAACAAAAAAGAGTGCAAACCATCAGTCAAGGTTTACGCTCTTTAATACTACTGCTTCAACTATCTCAACATCAATAAAAAAA
>JAJPZT010000048.1 GCA_021204175.1 Clostridiales bacterium
AAATATTATTTATGAATGCGGTGATTTTATGAAAGACGGTTTAAAATGCGGCTTTGTTTATGCCGGAGCGGTTATAGGCGCAGGCTTCGCTTCGGGCAAAGAGCTTTGGCAGTTTTTCGGTCGTTTCGGCTCCGCAGGAATTGCGGGGCTTTTGTTTTCCTTTCTGCTTTATTTTTTTCTGGGGCTTGCGGTTTTTAAGGCTGTTTCGGAGGAAGAGAAAAATGCTCTGTCTCTTACGGGCGGCGTAATAAACAAATTAAACCTTTTATTTATGTTTGCTCTGCTGGTTTCAATGACAGCCGCCGCAGGCTCTCTTTCAAGCCTGATTTTGGGCTTGCCCCCTATTTTAGGCTCTCTGATCTTTACTTTTGTTATATACCTCTGTTCATTGGGAGGAAAAACTGCCTTTGTGGGCATAAATTCACTTTTAACCCCTGTTATGACAGCCTTCGGCGTGTTTTTGGGGCTTTACATCTGCCCTTTGGGCACAGACCTGCCGAAGACTTATATTCCCGCTGTTCCCAAAAGCCTTTTTTCTGCCCTTATTTATGTTTCATACAACATTTTAACCCTTTATGCCATAATGCTTCCTCTTAAGAATAAGCTTAAAACACCGGTCTCTCGCTTCACCGCCGCCCTGACGGGAAGCTTAATAATGTTTATTTTGGGGGTTTGCCTTTTTTCTCCGATTGTGATATACTGTAATATATTGGAAAAATCACCCTTGCCCTTGCTTTCGGTTATAAAATATCTTAAGCTTGACCTGCTCTCTTCACTTTGCGCCCTTCTTCTCTTTTCCGCTGTTTTCACTACGGCAATCGGCAATTTTTTCGGTTTGGCTGAAAGCCCCTCTGTGAGAGTGTCAAAAGCTCTGATTTTATCTGCGGCTTTTTTCTGTTCCCTCATAGGCTTTTCAAATATAATCTCAACAATTTATCCGATTTTCGGCATTTTGGGGCTTTTAAATATTGCATTTTTGTTGTATACTAATTATAATAAAGATGAATAAAAAATTTTTAAACACAAGAGGACATTATGGAAGAAAACAATGAAAATAATGTAAATAACGAACAAAACGAAAAAAAGAAAAAGACTAAAAAAATATCCCTGCGCAGAGTTATATTAATAATAATTGCCGCTGCTGTTATTATTTTTTTAGGCGGAAGGATTTATCACGGTTTTTTCAGCGCCACAGGCGGCAGTATAATCGGCGAAGCCATTAATACGATTTCCTACGAACAGGGGGATAAAGCCGACTTTTGCGCTGTAGACGGAGGCATTTATTTCGTAACAAAGGACGGAGTTATGTTTTTAAACAACAAGGGAACCTCCGCAAAGTGGCAGGATACATATACTATGATGAACCCGGTTATATCAAATGACGGCGACATTATAGGCGTCAGTGAAAAAGGCGGCAGTCAGTTCTGCGTTTATTCAACGGCAGGCAGTCTCTACAAAATAGGCGCGGAAGGCTCAATAATTTCCTTTGCAGTGAATAAAAAAGGCGGCTCGGCGCTTATTTCCGAAACGGATACCGAGTATACCATAACAGCCTATACCGAAAGCGGCTTCACTTCATTTATGGCAAAATCCCCCATTGAAGAGGGCTTAGCCGTAGGCTGCGACCTTTCAGACGACGGCACATATTTGGCGGTTTCCTACGTATACACCGGGTATACGGAGCTTGAATCCCGAATTGTTATATATAATCTTAAACAGGCGGCTGACACAGACGCAAGCTTAGATGAAGAAAAGGAAATGGTTGCTTCATTTATACGCTCAGGTGAAATTTTAGGTATTGTAAGCTTTATGGATAATGACACACTGGCGGCGCTGTCCTCTTCGGAGCTTGTCTGCATAAACCTTTATACTGAAGGCAGCAACGTAAAATACAGCGAAAAATGGTCGCTGACATTTAAAAACACTGTTAAGGCAATGGCATTTATGGGCAAAAAATACATAGCCCTTGCCTACGGAGAAAAAAATCTGAACTCCTCCGAAGCGGAAGAAAACAACACCCTTGCAGTTTATAACCTTAACGGAAAAGAGCTTTTTAAAACAGTTTTGGATAAGGATATTGAAGGTCTTTATTCAAACAACAGCACGGTTATTGCCAAAATGGGGCGTTCCTTCAGAGCCTTTAACAGCCGCGGCGGCAGAGTTCTTTCCTACACTGTGGCTCAGGAGGTAAATAAGCTCCTGCTTTATGACAACAACAGCAAGGCGCTTATTGCGGCTTCGAAAGAAGCATATATAATGAACGTGAAATCAAAGGGCATAGGTACGGTTATTTCGAAGCTTAAAGCCTCCGAAGATGACGACAGCTCTATCGGAACGGAGCTGGAAACAGAAGCGGTAAGCGAAGCAGAAGAAACCGAACAGCCCTCGGAAAACTCGGACAGTTCAGCTGTCAGCGAAGAAAATGAAGAGAAAACGGAAGGCGCTTCCGAAAGCACAAGTGCGGAAGTTTCGGAAAGCACCGATGAAGCTGTCTCTGAAACTGCGGCAGAAGCCGAACAGACCGAAACAGAATAAACAGAAAAGGAGAAAAAACTATGAACACATTATCAATTGTATTTGACGTGGGAATTTTGCTGTTAGTGGTAATCTGCGTGTGGCGCGGAATAACCCGTGGCTTTTTGCAGTCTGTGTTCCGGCTGGGTTCGGTAATTATTTCACTGCTTTTGGCAAAATGGCTCTATCCATACACGAAGGTCTTTCTCGAAAAGATTTTAATTAAGGATTTTGTAAAATCTCTTATTTTAAACAGACTTAATCTAAGCTCGGGAACCACCGATATTACGGAATATTCCGTAAACAGCCTAAATTTGCCGAACTTTATTAAAAGTGCTTTTTTAAACAGTGAGTATTTAACTAAAATCAAAAACGATGCTACTGCTACACTGGCAAGCACTGTCAGCGAATTTGTAGCCGACTATTCTCTTACGATTTTGGCTTATATAATTACATTTATACTGGTCGCCCTTGCAGTTTCATTTATACTTGCCATTCTGAACATTTTTTCAAGACTGCCTGTTATTCACTTTTTCAACGTGAGCCTGGGCGGTATTTCGGGGCTTCTCACAGCCTGCATTATTGTTTGGGTTATTCTTACGGCAGTTAATTTCTTTGCGGCTATTCCCGGAGACACTGCCATATTTGACGCTATAAATAACTCCGTAATAGCCCGGGTATTCTATAACTATAACCCCTTAAACCTCTTTCTTTCAACTTAACCCGGAGGTCGTTATTCTATGCCCGAAACAATAAGCTATAAAACCCTTGAAAGGTCTGCCTCGGCAGAAATCGTGGTTAAAAAATCACGGTTTATCGCCAATGCATTTCCTGTTTCTTCGGAGGAACAGACTCAGACCTTAATAGAAAAAATGAAAAAGCAGTATTATGACGCAAGGCATAACTGCTATGCCTACAGAATAGGCAAGGACGGCAAGACCTTCCGCTATTCGGACGACGGAGAACCTCAGGGAACAGCGGGAATACCAATGCTTGATGTTCTTCGGGGCGAAAATATTACGGAAGCCCTTATTGTTGTGACGAGATATTTCGGCGGTATTCTTTTGGGAACAGGAGGGCTTTCAAGAGCCTATAGCGGAGCTGCCAAAGAGGGCATATTATCCGCAGGCGTAATAGAAAAGCGTCTCTGCAGAGAAATTATTATAACCGCTGACTACTCCCTTCACGGAAAGCTGACTTATTTCCTTGCCAACAACAGCTGTAAAATCATCGACACAGCCTTTACTGACAAAATCACAATAACCGCCGCAGCCCCGGCGGAAACAGCCGAAAAAACAGCCGCAGAAGTAATAAATATTACAAACGGAAAAGCCTCCGCCGTACTTGGCGAAAGCTTCTTCGAATGAGACGACAAGAACTGCTCTTGCCGAAATATTAAATTTCAGCCAATGGGTACAGCCTCGGGTGGGGTGCCGGGGTTCGGGCGGCATCCGTCACCGGCTTTAGACGGTGACAAGTTACTTAAATAAACTTAGAAAAACAAATCTCTTTCCCCTTTTTCAAGACGAACAAGATTTTCTTTAACCTTCTCCCTTACCTTTTCGTTTTGAATAAGGGGAATTTTACTTTCTATAAGCTCATTTGCCTTGGCAGAAAATCTTTCGTTGCCGTAGTCTAATGAATATTCCTTAAGAGTCAAAAGAGCGTTGGGCAGACACACATTTTTAATATTTCCCGATTTTGCAAGGCTCATAAACCTGTCGCCGGTTCTGCCCTTTCTGTAGCAGGCTGTGCAGAAGCTGGGAACAAGCCCCTCTTCCATAAGCCAATATATAATATCGTCCGCATTTCTGCTGTCATTCAAAATAAACTGAGAACCGCCCTTTTCTCTTTTGGTATATCCCCCAACCTCAACGGAAGAACCGCCGCTGATTTGGGAAATGCCCGTCTTAATAAGGTCTTTTCTCATTTCCATAGTCTCTCTTGTGGAAATAATCATTCCCGTAAAGGGTACGGCAATTCTTATAAGTGCCACAAGCTTCTTGAAGTCCTCGTCTGACACTGCATAGGGGAAGCTTTTGTCAACGCCCTCAGCAGAACAAATTCTGGGCACTGAAATTGTGTGGAAGCCCACGCCGAATTTTTCTTCCAGATGTTCATTATGAAGCATAAGCCCCAAAATCTCATATTTATAGTCATAAAGCCCGAATAAAACGCCGCCGCCTACGTCGTCAATTCCCCCTTCCATAGCCCTGTCAAAGGCTGTGGTGTGGTAGTAGTAGTCTCTCTTAGGTCCTGCTTCGTGGTAAAATTCATAGGTGTCTTTGTTATATGTCTCCTGAAAGAGAATATATGTGCCTATGCCTATTTCCTTAAGCTTTCTGTAGTTTTCAACTGTCGTTGCGGCGATGTTTACATTAACACGTCTTATTTCGCCGTTGCCAAGCTTCATATCATAAATCGTCTTTATACATTCAAGAACATAGTCTATAGGGCAGTTTACAGGGTCTTCACCTGCTTCAAGGGCAAGTCTCTTATGCCCCATAGCCTCCAAAATTTTGACCTCGCTTCTGATTTCGTCCATAGTAAGCTTTTTTCTGTTAAACTTGTTGTCGCACTTAAAACCACAGTATTTGCATCTGTTTACACAGTAATCGCTTATGTAAAGAGGCGCAAAAAGAACTATTCTGTCGCCGTAAATATGCTCCTTTATTTTTCCCGCAATCTTGAAAATTCTTTCAAAATGCTTATCCTCGGCGTTTATAAGAGCTGCTACCTCTTTGTGGTTAAGTCCTTCAAATCTTTCGGCTTTGTCAAGTATTTTCTCGATTTCCTCGTCGCTTGCCTTAACCGTCAAAAGTTCCTTAATATAGCTGTCGTCGATAAAAAATTTTTCTTTCTCCATAATTAATACTCCTTTTTTGAAAATGCCGCTTTAACCGTCACTCCCTGAATTTTGCCCAGATTCCCTACGAATGAATTTATTTCGTCAAGCTCCCCTGTAACGGTTATGGAAATTACCCCTACCCCCATATCCTTCATAGGTATTCCCATTCTTCCTCTTACAATGCCTTTAAAGTCGGAAACCACCGTATTAAACTCCTCCTGCTCTCTCTCAGGCTCGTCTAAAACCGCTCCGATTACAGCAATTTTTTTCAATAAAATCATCCTCCTTATAAAAACACAAAAGGGCATACCGAAAGCTGCGGTATGCCCTGAATATCTCAATAATACGCATACCTTTCGAATCAGATTTTTCTTTTCCGTCAGGAAGCCTTATTTTTCTCTGTAATAACATTATACATCATTTATCTTTAAAAGTAAACAGTTATTTTTCCGTTTCTATAGTCACGGTGTTGTTTTCATAGCCTACCGTAAAGCAGCCTGTCACATCAGCCACGTCACGAAGCTTACAATAGTTATAGGCCTTAAGGTTTACGCTTTCAAGGCTCTTTGACTCTCCGTCCGTCAAAACCTCTATTTCCTTAACCTCGTTGTCAAGGCTGGGCTCTTTTGTGTCGGCGTTATAGCCTACTTCAAAGCCTGCCTGAGCCATATCCGAAAGGCGGATATAATTGCTTCCGTCCTTCAAAATTCTGTCTACATTATAGCTTTTGCCGTTAATACTCATATTGATTGTTTCGGTCACTTCAGTCTCCTCCTCATTTTCAAAAAGTCTCGCTTTAAATGCTGTCCAATCATCCCCGTTTTCCACAAAGGGCGCAGGGCAGTTTTTGTGGGTTACATCATAATGTCTTAAAACATTGTCACTGCCTATTGAATATTTCTCGATGAGATATTTCAACAGCTTAACCGCCGTGCTAAGGGTTTCGGAGTTAAAATAATAATTTCCTGAGCTGTCCTTTTCTGAGCAAAGCTCAACCCCTAAGCTGTTTGAGTTTCTGCAGTAGGCGTGATAATACTTGCCGCTTGTTCCGCAGTGCCACGCAATGTCCTTATCCTCCACACACTGCCAAACAGAGTTTTCGTCCACAAAATAGTGAGCCGAAGCCCCTCTGTTTTCGCTTTTAAAATAAACAGTATTTCCATAAGCCGTATCTCCGTTGTTAGCAGTATAATGCACAACAATATACTTAATACGGCTTACACTGCCCGAATTAAAATTAACCTCCGTAAGGTTTTTGTTTATTACAAAATCCATTTCACTGCCTCCTTTTTTATTATTCTTAATACATAGTATGTCTCAAAATTATTTTTGGGACAAAAAAAGGAACATTCCTAAGAACATTCCTTTTTGTATATATTTTAATTTAAAAGCAGTGACACAAGGTGACGTTTACTCGTCCTCAAGCTTCAAAACGCTCATAAATGCAGACTGAGGCACATCTACATTGCCCACCTGTCTCATTCTCTTTTTTCCTTCCTTCTGCTTCTCCAAAAGCTTCTTTTTACGTGAAATATCGCCGCCGTAGCACTTAGCCAAAACGTCCTTGCGATAGGCTGAAATAGTCTGTCTTGCTATAATTTTGTTTCCTATAGCCGCCTGAAGAGGAATTTCGAATAAGTGTCTGGGGATTTCCTTCTTAAGCTTTTCAACAATTTTTCTGCCCCTTTCAACCGCCCCTGTTTCGTGAACTATAAACAAAAGTGCGTCCACAGGCTCTCTGTTTACCAAAATATCAAGCTTAACAAGCTTGCTGGCTTCATATCCGTCAAGCTCATAGTCAAGTGAAGCGTATCCCCTTGAACGGGACTTAAGAACATCGAAAAAGTCATATATAATTTCGTTTAAGGGCAGTCTGTAGTGAAGTATGGCTCTCGTAGCTTCAAGATATTCCATACTTTCATAAACCCCTCGTCTCTGCTGACAAAGCTCCATAATTGCCCCTATATATTCCGTAGGCAAAATTATCTCCGCCTTAACCCAGGGCTCTTCCATATGCTCAATCAGTGTAGGGTCGGGGAAGTCGCTGGGGTTTGAAATAACCATTTTCTGTCCGTCGGTCAGATAAATGTGATAAATTACGCTTGGTGCAGTTGTTACCAAATCCAAATTATATTCTCTTTCAAGCCTCTCCTGAATAATCTCCAAATGAAGAAGCCCCAAAAAGCCGCACCTGAAGCCGAAGCCCAAAGCAACGGATGTTTCAGCATCAAACACAAGCGCCGCATCATTAAGCTGAAGCTTTTCCAAGGCATCTCTCAAGTCCTGATATTTTGAGCCGTCGGCAGGGAAAATTCCGCAGTAGACCATTGACTGAACCTTTTTATAGCCCGGCAAGGGCTTGTCTACGGGGTTTTGGGCAAGGGTCACTGTGTCACCTATTCGTGTATCCTTAACGTTTTTAATGCTTGCGGTCAAATAGCCTACGTCGCCGGCTGAAAGCTCATCACAGGGAATAAACTGCCCCGGACCGAAAACCCCTACCTCCACAACGTCAAACTCCTTGCCGGTAGCCATAAACCGAACCCTGTCGCCCTTCTTAAGCTTTCCGTCAAATATTCTCATAAAAACTATAACGCCTCTGTAGCTGTCATAAACGCTGTCGAAAATAAGGGCTTTTAAAGCTGCCCCCTCGTCTCCCTCGGGAGGAGGAAGAAGCTTTATAATCTTTTCGAAAACCTCTTCTATATTAATATCGTTTTTTGCGGAAATCAGAGGAGCTTCTTCAGTGCCAAGACCTATAATATCCTCAATTTCCTGCTTAACTCTGTCGGGGTCTGCGCTGGGCAAATCTATTTTGTTTATAACCGGCAGAACCTCCAGGTCGTTATCCAAAGCCAAATATACGTTTGAAAGTGTCTGGGCTTCAACCCCCTGAGCTGCGTCCACAATCAAAACAGCACCGTCACAGGCGGCTAAGCTTCTGGAAACCTCATAGTTAAAGTCCACATGTCCGGGGGTGTCTATAAGGTTAAAGGTATATTCTTCTCCGTCGGCTGACTTGTGAATAAGTCTGACAGCCTGGCTTTTTATGGTTATGCCCCTTTCCCTTTCAAGCTCCATATTGTCCAAAACCTGCGCCTGCATTTCCCTTTCCGTCAGCAGACCGCATCTTTGAATAAGTCTGTCTGCAAGGGTGCTTTTTCCGTGGTCAATATGGGCTATTATACTGAAATTTCTTATATATTTTTGTCTTTCAGATGACATTTTCTATTCTCCTAACACGCTTTCTTCCTCAGAAGAAGGCTCCTCTGTAATAATTTCTTCCGTTTCGGGCTCCGCCGTTGTTTCTTCGGTGGTTTCTTCTTCGGTCACCTCAGTTGACACAAGCTCAACCTCAATATAAACGCTGTCTACAAGGCTCGTTCCCGCCGGAAGAACAGGCTCAACCTCTACGGTATGAATACCCTCGGAAAGACCGCTTAAGTCAATCCTCCCTGTTATATCGGCAGCAGCAATAGTGTCTTTATTTCCGTAAACCTCTATACTTACGCCGCTTAAAGCTTCGCCAAGCTCCAAGCTTTCGCCTAAGCCCGTTATGCTTATTGCCGAACCGGGAATAACCACAACCGCCGGATCTTCCTGTTCTATAATAATCTGAACCTTTACGTTCTTAAATTCGTCAGAAGCCGCTTCAAGCCCTTTTTCCGCTAAAAGCTCTTCCACATTGAATGTTCTTTCTACTGTTTCATCTGCTCCGTTTATGTTTATGGACGGCAGCTCTATAACTCCCGTCTGATTTGTTTCCTTGCCCAAAACCTTTAAAACCTCAGGCTCAACTATAACGTCCGTTACGGAATAGCCCGAAGCCGTACTGCCTGTAAACCGGGGAGCTTCTACCCGAATTTCTCCCTCTTTCATTACTTCAACAGCCACGTCAATACTTCCGCCGTAAACAGTGAATAGACTGCTGTCAACAGCCTTTCCGTCTTCGTCATAAAGTATGGGCATAACAGCGGCAGAAGTGTCAAAGGTCAAACCGGAAAGGTCAACCGCCAAAGATGCATAAGACACAGTGTCCTTCAGCGTTTCGGGACCTTTAACCGTTACCGTTGAAACTGAAGGCACAAGTTCGCCGCGGGTATAGCCTGCTTCCGTTTCGTTTAAAACGGAAACCCTGACGGGAACCGTAAATTCCACAAGTCTGTCAAGCTCCGCAGTTAAGCCCGAGGGCGAATAGCCCACTATTTCATAGCTGCTGCTGTAAACAGACAAATTGGGAATAACGCTTACATTAAAGCCCTTTGACAGGTCATCCTCGGCAAATGAGACGAGCCTTCCCAAATCAATCATAGCCGTCAGCTTATCCTTATTTGTGTCTAAAGAGTTAAGGTCGGGTCTTGTAGCTTTAATTTTAACCCTTACAACCTGTGACTGAAGCTCTTCCAAATTAAGACAGACCAAATCACTTTCGGCTAAGTCCTCTGTTCCGTTTACGGTCAGGGTTACGCTGTAGGTTTTTGTTTCGGAAGGGTTTAAAGAACTCATTACAATAAACCACATTACAAAAGCAAATATCAGCGAAAAAATTTTAAAGCTTATATTTGTTTTGAAAAAATCTCTAATTTTTTCCGTTATCTTTTTCGTTTTCATTATGATACAGTCCTTTCCACAATGAGGAAAATGTTATATAACCGCCTTTTTTCGGAGGACACAAAACCTCCTTAAGCTCTTTGCCCTTTACTCCTCTTCT
This sequence comes from Clostridiales bacterium, assembly GCA_021204175.1. Taxonomy (GTDB): domain Bacteria; phylum Bacillota; class Clostridia; order Lachnospirales; family CAG-274; genus JAJQCI01. Next base: position 10,074 of record JAJPZT010000048.1, read on the forward strand.
GAGCCTTCCCTCATGTGCTACGGAAATTTTGCCTGTTTCCTCAGACACAACCACAACATAAGCGTCGGATACCTCGCTTGCCCCTACGGCGGCTCTGTGTCTTGTGCCTAAGTCGCTGTTAAGCTCCGCATGTGTCAAAGGCAGAATACAAGCCGCAGCAGCTATTCTGTTGTTTCTTATGGTTACCGCTCCGTCATGAAGGGGGGTTTTGTTTACGAAAATGTTTGTTAAAAGCTGGCTTGAAACCTTTGCGTCTATTGTTATGCCCCTTTCCTCAAAATCTCCTACGGGCACATTGTTTTCAACCACAATTAACGCCCCTGTTTTTTCTTTAGACATTCTTTCCGCCGCATCAATAATCTCATCTGCGGTTTTATCATCAAGCTTATTCATATTTTTTTCGCTTGTAAAAAGTGTCGTAACAAGACTGCCCTTTCCCAAATTTTCAAGAGCCTTTCTAAACTCCGGCTGAAACAAAATCAAAATGGCTATAATGCCTACGGACAGGGTTTTTTCGATTATCCAGCTAACCGTATAAAGATTAAATATGTTGGAAAAAAGGCTTATTAAAGCCAAAACCAAAATTCCCTTTAAAAGAAACCACGCTCTTGTTTCTCTGACCCACACAATAACCCAGTATGCAAGCACAGCCACAATCAGAATATCCAAAAAGTCCGTCAGTCTCATTGTCTCTATGCTTGACAAATCAAATTTATAAAATATATCTCTTAATGTTGAAAGCACCTGATTCAAAATTTTCACCCGCTGTCTTATTAAACTGTTGTTCACAATGTATAGCTTATTTAAGTATAACACAAAAAATAATTTCTTTCAATTAAAAATATAATAAAATTTTATGAAGAGCGAAGCGGTCTTTGTTTTGTATAATTATTCGCATTTTATGAATATTTATAAGTTTTATAAATGTTTTTTATGATTTTTCAAAAAAATACTTGCATACTATTATAAAATGATGTATAATCTATTCTAATGTTTTAAATATGAAATAACACCTTGAATAATTAATGTAAAAAAAGGAGAATCCTTATGAAAATAAAAGCCGCCGTTATAGGCGCTACGGGCTACGCAGGCAGTGAGCTTGTGCGCCTTTTGGAAAACCACCCAAACATAAAAACAGAAGCCCTTACCTCAAAAAGCTACGCAGGAAAAAGCTATAAAGAGGTCTATCCCAACTTTTCAGCCACAGACTACATCTGTGAAGAAGAGGATATTGAAAAGCTTTCGGAAAGCTGCGACGTTATATTTTTGGCTTTGCCTCACGGCGAAGCAAGCAAGAGAATAAGCCCGGCTCTTCTTAATAAATGCAAGGTTATAGACCTTGGGGCTGACTTCCGCCTTCAGGATATTGACGTTTATGAAAGCTGGTATTGTGAGCATTACAGCAAGGACGTTCTTAAAGAAGCGGTTTACGGTCTTTGCGAAATAAACAGAGAAAAGATTAAAACAAGCCGAATTATAGGAAACCCGGGCTGCTACACCACCTGTTCAATTCTCACTCTTTACCCCCTTGTTAAGGAAGGCATTATTGATGAGAACTCCATAATTATAGACGCAAAAAGCGGTGTTTCCGGTGCCGGAAGAGGCGTAAGCCTTTCAAACCTTTACTGTGAGGTAAACGAGTCGGTCAAGGCTTATAAAATAGCAAGCCACCGCCACACTCCCGAAATCGAGGAGCAGCTTTCATACGCCTGCGGCAAAAAAATCGTTTTAAACTTTACACCTCACCTCATACCTATAAACAGAGGTATTTTGGCGACCTGCTACGGAAATCTCAAAGCAAAAACAACCTATGAAGAGGTCAGAGCCGCCTATGAAAAATATTATAAGGACGAATATTTTATAAGACTTTGCAATAAGGGAGCTTTCCCCGAAACAAGATTTGTCAAAGGCTCAAACTTCACAGACATAGGCTTCACTATAGACGAAAGAACCAACAGAATTATTGCAATCGGAGCAATTGACAACCTTTTCAAGGGCGCCGCAGGTCAGGCAGTTCAAAATATGAACCTTCTTTTCGGCTTAGACGAAAAAACAGGCTTAGACTTTGTTCCCCCCTTCCCGATTTAAAAAGGAGACAACACTATGAATATAATTAATGGAAATATAACAAGCCCCAAAGGCTTTTCCGCTTCGGGCATACACGCAGGAATTAAAAAAGCAAAAAAGGATATGGCGGTTATTTTAAGCGAAAAACTCTGTTCTGCCGCCGGCTGCTTCACAACCAACAAGGTTAAAGCCGCTCCCGTTATATATGATATGAAAACAGTCAAAAACCCCGTAAAGGCAGTTGTTGTAAACAGCGGCAACGCCAATGCCTGTACAGGTGACCGGGGGCTTAAGGACGCCGAGGACTCGGCAGCCTTCTTAGGTGAGCTTTCGGGAGTAAAGGCAGAGAACATTCTCACTGCCTCAACGGGAGTTATAGGCGTAAACCTTCCTATGGACACAATTAAGGAAGGTATTAAAGCCTGCTTTTCGGCTCTTTCCGATACTTACGAAGGCGGAGAGGACGCCGCAGAAGCTATTATGACTACCGACACTGTTCCCAAGAAAGCCTGTGCGGAAATTACTATAGGCGGCAAAACTGTCACAATCGGCGGAATTGCCAAGGGCTGCGGAATGATTAACCCCAATATGGCTACAATGCTTTGCTTTATAACCACCGACGCAGTTATTTCTTCAAAGACGCTTCAAACCGCCCTTTCGGCAGCCGTTAAGGATACATTCAATATGATAAGCGTTGACGGAGATATGTCTACAAACGACACTGTAATTGCTTTGGCAAACGGAATGTCGGAAAGTGATGAAATCAAAGAAGGCACAGCCGAATACGATGAATTTTTAAATGCACTTTTCTATATAGCAAGAGACCTTGCAATAAAGTGTGCAAAGGACGGCGAAGGCGCAACAAAGCTTATTGAAGCCCACGTTTACAACGCCAAAACAAAGGACGACGCAAGACTTATGGCAAGAAGCATTGTCAGCTCAAACCTTTTCAAAGCCGCAATTTTCGGCAGCGACGCAAACTGGGGAAGAGCCCTGTGTGCTATGGGCTATTCGGGAGCTGATTTTGAACCCCTTAAGGTCAGCCTTACTTTCAAATCAGACAACGGCTCAATTTTGGTTATGGACGAAGGCAAGCCCGTTATTTTCGACGAGGACATAGCCAAAACTGTTCTTTCAGCCGAAAAAATAAACGTGGAGGTTGACACCGCAGAAGGCTCTGAAGAAGCCTTTGCCTGGGGCTGTGACTTAACCTATGACTATGTTAAGATAAACGGCGACTACCGTTCGTAAACGGAGGAAATCAAAATGACAGATAACGTATTCAGAAAAGAAATCAAAAAGGCGGCAATTCTCACCGAAGCACTGCCCTATATAAAGGAATTTAACGGAATTACGGTTGTTATAAAATACGGCGGAGCAGCCCTTGTAAATGAAGAGGTTAAGCAGTCTTTAATCAAGGACATTGCTCTTATGAAATATGTAGGCTTTAAGCCTGTTTTGGTTCACGGCGGCGGCAAGGATATAAACAATATGCTTAACACACTGAATATAAAATCAGAATTTAAAAACGGTCTCAGAGTAACCGATGAGGACACTATTGACGTTGTTCAAATGGTTTTAGCAGGCAAGCTTAACAAAAACATAACCGCCGACCTCTGCGCCCACGGCATAAACGCCGTAGGTCTCTGCGGGAAGGACGCCAACCTCTTGCGCTGTTCAAAAATGACTGCGGACGGAGAGGACATAGGCTACGTAGGCGAGGTTGAAGAGGTAAACACCCACCTTATCCGCACTCTTTTGGATAATGACTTCGTCCCCGTAATTTCTCCCATAGGCATAGGCATTGACGACAACAAAAGCTATAACATAAACGCCGACTATGCCGCTGTGGCTGTTGCCGGAGCATTAAACGCCGAAAAGCTTGTTTTTATTACAGACGTAGCCGGACTTTTGGAGGACGTAAACGACCCCGACAGTATTCTTTCGGTGGTTCACATTGACGAAGTGAGAGAAATGATTGCCGACGGAAGAATTAGCGGAGGAATGATTCCCAAAATTGCCTGCTGTACAGCCGGAGTTGAAGCGGGAGTTTCTCACGTTCATATTATAGACGGAAGAATTGAACACTGCCTTCTGCTTGAAATTTTCACAAAACGGGGCATAGGCACTCTTATAGAAGGATAATACAATAACGAAAAAAGGTGATAAATATGAATACAATAGAAAAGGGTAAAAAATATGTAATGAATACATACAACCGTTTTCCCATTGCCTTAGACCACGGCGACGGAATGTATGTATGGGATGAAAACGGAAAGAAATATTTGGACTTTTTGGGCGGTATCGCCGTAAACTCCGTAGGTCACAACAATCCTGTCCTTGCGGAAACAATTTCAAACCAAGCCAAAAGGCTTATACACTGTTCAAACCTCTACTGGACAAAGCCAATGGCTGACTTTGCGGAAAAAATAATAAACGAAGGCGATTTGGACAGAGTATTTTTCTGCAACTCAGGCGCAGAGTCAATCGAAGCGGCTTTAAAGCTTGCCCGTAAGTTCGGCGCAAAAACAGGCAGACAGGAAATCATCACAATGGAACACTCCTTCCACGGCAGAACCTTCGCCGCAGTTACCGCAACAGGTCAAAGCCACTATCACAACGGCTTCGGCGATATGCTTCCTCACATTAAATACGCCAAATTCAACGATATTGACTCAGTTAAAAACGCCGTAACGGAAAACACCTGTGCAATTCTTATGGAACCTCTTCAGGGCGAAGGCGGTATTCACCCTGCCGAAAAGGAATTTTTGCTTGCTGTCAGAGCTCTTTGCGACGAAAAGGACATAAAGCTTATTTTCGACGAGGTTCAGTGCGGCTGCGGCAGACTGGGCACATACTTTGCTTATCAGACCTTCGGGGTTGTTCCCGATGCTCTCTGTATGGCTAAGGGCATAGCCGGCGGACTTCCTATGGGGGCTATGCTGGCAAAAGAAGAATTTGCAGAGTGCTTTGCTCCCGGCGACCACGCCTCAACCTTCGGCGGCGGTCCTTTGGCTACATCCTGTGCAAACACTGTTTTCGACCTTCTCCACAACGGCATTTTGGATAACGTAAATAAAAACGGAGCTTATCTGACACAGTGCCTTGAAGAGCTTAAAAAAGCCCATCCGGCAATTATCGATGTCAGAGGTATAGGCTATATGCAGGGAGCTGAGCTTAACACTCCCGTTGCTCCCGTAATTTCAGCGGCTATCGAAAAGGGTCTCCTTCTTGCAAACGCCGGTCAGTATATAATCCGCTTCGTGCCCTCTCTTATCGCCGAGAAAGAACATATCGATAAAGCAGTTTCAATCTTAGACGAAGCCCTTAAAGCGGCAAATCTTTAATGATGATATTTTTTATAACAGTTCAGCCAAGTAATTTTCAGCTTTGCGGAAATTGACCGTTGTGTTATTACAAAAATACAAAAGAAACCCGTAGATGTCGGGCGGCTATCAAGTTTTTTCAAAGAAAAAATCTTGATAGCCATTTTTTCGTCAAAAAATTTATCCCGATTTCTTTCATTGTCCATCTGCTCCCCTTTATCAAGTTCCCTGTCAGATGTCAATGGATTTTGAATACAGTTACAGCGCAGCATTTCCAATAAAATAACAAAAAATATAAAGATATCATATATTTTCTTTTGGAATTTGTTGACTGCTGAATATATAAAAAGTTTAAAACAGGGGTTGCATTATGTCTTGAACAGGTGTATAATTATTTTTAACAAACCAATAACAGATGTTTAAGTCTTCGGGGTTAGGTGAAATTCCTTATCGGCGGTTAAAGCCCGCAAGCTGCACAGGCAGTTGATTTGGCGAAAGTCCAAAGCCGACGGTTAAAGTCCGGATGGAAGAAGATTAAGGCAGAACTTTCAGTTGATTGTCAGCTGCCCTTTTGATACGATTTTTGCCCCGAATACTTTGTCGGGGCTTTCTTTATGACCTTTTAGGGAGTGAATGCTTTGGAAGAGGAAAAGAAAAAATATATGGAGAGAGCCGTTGAGCTTGCTCTTAAGGGAAAAGGTTTTGTAAGTCCAAACCCTATGGTGGGGGCGGTTATTGTTAAGGACGGCATTGTTTTGGGAGAGGGCTGGCACAGGCAATACGGCGGACTTCACGCCGAAAGAGAAGCCCTTGCCGCCGCAAAAGGCGATGTGAGGGGTGCGGATATGTATGTAACCCTTGAGCCCTGCTGTCATTACGGAAAACAGCCTCCCTGCACCGAGGCGGTTATAAAAAGCGGCATAAAAAGAGTTTTTGTAGGCTCAGACGACCCCAACCCCCTTGTAAACGGCAAGGGAACGGAAATCTTAAGGAACAGCGGAATTGAGGTCACAACAGGGGTTTTAAAAGAAAAATGCGACAGCATAAACGGCATTTTCTTCCACTATATAAAAACGAAAATGCCCTATTGCGTCTGTAAATTCGCTATGTCCGCCGACGGAAAAATTGCAGCGGCTTCGGGAGAATCTCAGTGGATAAGCTGTGAAGAATCCCGTCAGAAAGTTCACGCTATGAGAGGCGAATACAGGGGAATTTTAGTGGGCATAGGCACTGTTTTGGCTGACGACCCTATGCTTAACTGCCGAATTTCGGGAATGAGAAGCCCTGTAAGAATAATCTGCGACTCACATTTAAAGCTTCCCTTGGACAGCAAAATTGTCAAAACCGCTTCGGAATATGAAACTATAGCCGCCTGTTTAAACGCCGAATGTGAAAAGGCGGAAAAGCTGAGACAGGCGGGGGTTAAGGTTTTAGAGGTTAAGGAAAAGAACGGAAAGCTTGATATGAGAGATTTGTTTTTGAAGCTGGGCGAGCTTAAAATAGACAGCCTTATGGTTGAAGGCGGCGGAGAAATTAACTTTTCCGTTTTAAAAGAGGGTCTTTGCAATAAAGTTTTAATTTTCTTCGCGCCTATGATTTTAGGGGGGAGAGCTTCAAAAACTCCCGTTGAGGGAGAGGGAGTTGAAAGCCTTAAGGAAGCAATCAGGCTTAAAGAGCCTGAGATTTATAAAATAGGCAGCGATGTTGTTTTGGAATATGAGGTGATTTAATGTTTACGGGGCTTGTTGAAGAAGTGGGAACAATCGGGGGAATTGTTAAGGGAACGGATTTTGCAAGACTTGAGGTCAGGGCTGAAAAAATCACAGAGGGTCTAAAAGAGGGAGACAGCGTAGCCGTAAACGGCTTGTGTCTGACTGCCTGCGAGGTTTTGCCCGACGGCTTCAGAGCCGATGTTATGGCTGAAAGTTTAAGGCGAAGCTCTTTAGGCAGCTTAAGAGCCGGAAGCAGGGTCAATCTTGAAAGAGCTATGCTCTGTGACGGCAGATTCGGGGGACACATTGTCAGCGGACACATTGACGGCACAGGGAAAATTTTAAGCCTTGAAAAAGAGGGCATTTCCACTGTTGTTAAAATAGGCGCTTCGGCGGAGCTTTTATATTATATCGTGGAAAAGGGTTCAATTGCCATTGACGGCATAAGCCTGACGGTTATGAGGGTTGACGAAAGCAGCTTTTCGGTGGGGGTTATTCCCCACACAGGCAGCGAAACAGCACTGCTTGAAAAAAGCCCGGGAGACATTGTAAACCTTGAAACGGACATAATAGGAAAGTACGTTGAAAAATTTATAAAAGGCGAAAAACCAAAGCCAAATGAAGAAATAACTATGGAATTTCTCATTGAAAACGGCTTTTAAATATAGGAGGAGAACGGATTGAAGGAATTTATCGCAAACACAATTGAAGAAGCAATTGAAGACATCAGAAACGGCAAAATGATTGTTACCGTAGACGATGAGGACAGAGAAAACGAGGGGGATATTATAGTTGCGGCGGAATTTGCGGACACAAACGCCGTAAACTTTATGGCAAGCTGCGCCAAGGGCATTATCTGTATGCCTATGACAAAGGAATACACCCAAAAGCTGGGTCTTGAGCCTATGGTTGAACACAACACAGACAACCACGAAACAGCTTTCACTGTTTCCATTGACTATGTGGGAACAACCACAGGGGTCAGTGCCTATGAGAGATCGCTTACGGCTATGAAGGCTGTCAGCGATGACGCAAAGCCCTCTGACTTCAGACGCCCCGGTCATATGTTCCCTCTTGAAGCAAGAGAGGGCGGCGTTTTAAAGCGTGTAGGTCATACTGAAGCCACTGTTGACCTGTGCCGTCTTGCAGGGCTTAAGCCTATGGGGCTTTGCTGCGAAATTATGAAGGACGACGGAACTATGGCAAGACGCGACGACCTTATTGATTTTGCAAAAGAGCACGGTCTTAAAATAATAACAATTGCCGACCTTGTGGCTTACAGAATAAAGAGAGAAAAGCTTGTTGAATGTGTGGCAAAGGCTCATATGCCCACAAAATACGGCGAATTTACAATTTACGGCTATGTAAACAAGCTTAACGGAGAGCATCATGTTGCCCTTGTTAAGGGAGACGTTGCAGACGGCGAGCCTGTTCTCTGCAGAGTTCACTCGGAGTGTCTTACCGGTGACGCTTTGGGCAGCTGCCGCTGTGACTGCGGTCAGCAGTATGCAGCTGCTATGAGAAATATTCAAAAAGAGGGCAGAGGCGTTCTTGTTTATATGAGACAGGAGGGCAGAGGAATAGGGCTTATAAACAAGCTGAGAGCTTATCAGCTTCAGGATCAGGGCTTAGACACCGTTGAAGCAAATTTGGCTTTGGGTTTCCCCGAGGACTTAAGAGACTACGGCATAGGCGCTCAGATTTTGGTTGATTTGGGGGTTAAAAAGCTTCGTCTTATGACAAATAACCCCAAGAAGCTGACAGGTCTTTCGGGCTACGGAATTGAAATTACCGAAAGAGTGCCTATTCAGATTGAGCCGAACGAGGACGATGAATTTTATCTTAAAACCAAAAAAGAAAAAATGGGTCACTTTTTAGACCTTTGATAAACTGTAATAATTAACTTTTTTAAGGAGGAAGCTTATAATGAAAACATTTGAAGGAAAACTTGTTGCTAACGGAATTAGAGTGGGTATTGTCTGCTCAAGATTTAATGAATTTATTGTGTCGAAGCTTTTGTCGGGGGCTCTTGACGGACTTAAGAGACATGACGTGGCAGACGAAAACATAAACGTGGCATGGGTGCCCGGTGCTTTTGAAATTCCCGTAATTGCGGATAAAATGGCTCAAAGCGGAAAGTATGACGCCGTTATTTGTCTCGGTGCCGTTATAAGAGGCTCTACAAGTCATTATGATTTGGTCTGCAATGAGGTTTCTAAGGGTATTGCCCAGACATCTCTTAAGAGGGGTATTCCCGTTTTGTTCGGAATTGTAACCACAGACACAATTCAGCAGGCAATCGAAAGAGCCGGCACAAAGGCAGGCAATAAGGGCTATGACTGCGCTCTTTCGGCAATTGAAATGGTAAATCTTATTAAAGAAATTGAAGCGTAACAAATTTAATAGGCTCCCCTTGAGGGGAGCCTTGTACACTGCCGAAAGTCCTACTCTTAAAGGGAAGTGAGCATAATGTTTGACTTTGAAAAGGAGCTTAAGGAGCTGCCATTAAAGCCCGGAGTTTATATAATGAAGGATAAAAACGAGACCGTTATATACGTGGGCAAGGCAAAAATCCTGAGAAACAGGGTTCGTCAGTATTTTCAGTCAAGAGATAAGGGCGCAAAAGTTGAAGCAATGGTTTCACACATTGCGAGCTTTGAATATATTGTGACGGAAACAGAGGTTGAAGCCCTTATTTTGGAGAATAATTTAATAAAGAAATATTCCCCCAAATACAACATTATGCTGACCGACGATAAAACCTACCCTTATATAAAGCTGACCTCAAACGAAATGTTTCCCCGGGTGTTTATGACAAGGCAAAAGGGCAGAGACAAGGCTAAATATTTCGGACCGTTTACCGCCGCCGGAATGGTTAAAGAAAATTTAGAAATTATCAACAATGTTTGGCAGCTGAGACGATGCAATAAAAAATTCCCCAGAGATATAGGGAAGGAACGCCCCTGTCTTAATTATCACATAGGCAGATGCTTAGCCCCCTGCACAGGCAGAGTAACCGAAGAGGAATATAAGGAGCACACCGACGGAGTTGAACGGTTTTTAAGCGGAAAGCACGACGAAATTATAAAAGACCTTGAGGAAAAAATGCTTGCTGCGTCAGAAGAGTTAGAGTATGAAAAAGCCGCAAAATACAGAGACTCTATTGAAGCCATTAAAAAAATGGGCGAAAAACAGTCTGTTGAAGATATGGCTGACTGCGACAGAGACGTTTTGGGGCTTTCAAGGGCAAATGGCGACGCGGTTGTTCAGGTGTTTTTCATAAGAGGGGGAAAGCTTGTAGGCAGAGAGCATTTTATGCTTTTTTATCCCGAAGGGGTAAGCCGTGGGGAAACGGTGGAAAACTTTATAAAGCAGTTTTACGGCGGAACGCCCTTTATCCCCAAAGAAATTCTAACCGGGGAGGAAATAGCCGACAGAGAAGCAATCGAAGAATGGCTGACAGCCGTTAAGGGGCAGAGAGTTTCGGTTATTACGCCTAAAAAAGGTACTAAAAACAGGCTTTGTAAAATGGCTGACGAAAACGCCCTTGTTATTTTGGAAAAACACGGAGAAGATATTAAGAGAGAAAAGAGACGGACAACCGGAGCTTTGGAGGAAATCAAGTCTGCTTTGGGCGGAGACTTCGACATAAACAGAATAGAGTCCTACGATATTTCGAACACACAGGGATTCGAGTCCGTCGGGTCAATGGTTGTTTTTGAAGGCGGAAAGCCCAAAAGAAGCGACTACCGAAAGTTTAAAATAAAGTCCGTTTACGGACCCAACGACTACGCAAGTATGGAAGAGGTTTTGACAAGGCGTTTTATGCGTTATAAAAAGGAAACTGAGGAACAGCCCGAAAAGCCCAAGTTCAACATTCTGCCCGATGTTTTGTTTATTGACGGCGGAAAGGGTCACGTTCACACAGCTGAGGGGGTTATAAGCAAAATGGGTCTTAATGTGCCTGTCTGCGGAATGGTTAAAGACAACCGCCACAGAACCAGAGGGCTTATTTACAACGGCAGAGAGGTTCTTCTGCCGCCCAACTCAGAGGGCTTTAAGCTTGTCACCAGAATACAGGACGAGGTTCACCGCTTTGCCATAGAATATCACAGACATTCAAGAGAAAAGCGTGAATTCAGGTCTGTTTTGGACGATATTAAAGGCATAGGCGAAATCCGCAGAAAACGGCTTATAAAGCATTTCGGCGATATAGAGGGCATAAAAAAAGCCTCCGCAGAAGAGCTTTCTTCCGTAGAAGGTATGGACAGCAGAGCCGCAAAGGCAGTCTATGATTTCTTTCACAACGAATAAAAAAGGTATACTGCCGCAGAAGTTTTTCTTTTCTGCGGCGGTTTTTTGTTAAAAATGATGTAATATAACTTCCCTGCTTACCTATCCCCAAACAGCCTTGCAGATTGCAACACTTGCTATTACTCCGGCGAAGTTGGCTATAAGCGCACCAACAAGGGTATAGCGGGTTTTTGTTATTTTAACAGACATAAAATAAATGCTCATAGTGTAAAAAACCGTTTCCGTGCAGCTCATCATAACCGACACAAGCCGCCCTATGTAGCTGTCGGGGCCGTACTGTTTGAAAAGGTCAAGCAAAATTCCCGTTGAAGCGGAGGGGGAAACAAGGCGCATAAATGTCAGGGGAACAAGCTCAGAGGGGTAGTGTATAAGGGACGTAAAGGGCTCCAAAATCTGCGCCAAAAGGTCTAAGGCTCCCGAAGCCCTTAAAATTCCCACTGCCATCATAAGCCCTATCAGAGTAGGCATAATGTCAAGAGCGCACTTCATTCCCTCAACAGCCCCCTCTATAAACGCATCGTAAACCTTAACACCATGGGCTATTCCGTGAGAAATTATTGCCACGAAAACAACCGGCAGCATAAGATTTGATATAACAATTAATATCTGCATTTTCTTTTCTTCACCTCAATCAGCTTTATAACAACAATCCCGGTTACCGTAGACACAAGGGTCGCAAAAAGCCCGGGGCCTATAATTTCCGAGGGGTTAGCCGAGCCTGCCTGCGCCCTGTAGACAATTATATTCACAGAAACAAGCTGAAGAGAGCTCATATTAAAAACCATAAACATACACATAGCCCGGCTTGCCTTTTCCTTATCGGGGTTCAGCTTCTGCATTTCCTTCATAGCCAAAAGCCCCGCCGGGGTAGCAGCCCAGCCAAGCCCCAAAACATTGGCTATTACATTTGTGGCTATATGCTTCATTGCCTTATGTTCCGGCGGAATATCGGGAAAGAGAAACCTTAAAAAGGGCTTAAGCTTCTCCGAAAGGCTGTCAATCAGCCCCGACTTCTCGCCTATTTTCATAAGCCCCGTCCACATAGATAAAACCCCCGACATAACTATAACAACATTTACGGCTTCCTTTGAGGATTCTATTGCGCCGTTTGTCACCGCTTCCATATTGCCCAAAAAGGCAGCCGCCAGTATTCCCAAAAAAATCATTCCTGCCCATAAACCGTTAAGCAAAGCCCGTCACATCCAAGCCTTTTTTTAATTATATTATAAAAATCCCAATATAAGACCCCGAAATCGCCGCAGTTTTTGGCAGAATTTACCAAGTTTATTAATTTTACTTTAAATTTCTCTGAAAACTGTTGACAAAATATGGAAAGCATAGTAAAATAACCTCAGAATACTTAAGTAAGTATAAAAGGCTTCGGTTATATCAGCCGTAAATTTTTTAAACGGTTACATAATTGCCTTTTGGGATAACATATTATTATAAAGGAGAGATATATATGAAACCGACCGGTATTGTAAGAGACGTTGATGAATTGGGAAGGATTGTGCTTCCGAAAGAGCTCAGAAAGCAGTTCGGACTTGCTGCAAAAACCCCTATGGAAATTTTTACAAGCGAGGACACCATTATTTTAAGAAAGTATGAACCCGGAGATATTTTCACAGGGGAAATGAACGACCTTGTGGATTTTCAGGGCAAAAAGGTTTCAAAGTCAAACATAATTAAGCTTTGCGAAGCCGCAGGAATTAAAATAGCCGAATAAGGAGATGTTAAACCGTGAAAGAAGAAAGAATGTTTATTCTTAATATGTTAAACGAGGGCAAGATCACTGCAGATGACGCCTGTAAGCTTTTGGCTGCTCTTAAAACCTCAGACGGCAGCTCCGCCGCTTCCTCCGATATAGGCGATAAGGTAGGCAAATATGCCAAAGACATTAAAGACAAGGTTTCCAAAATGGCAAAGGATGCGGAGCCCACAGTCAAAAAATATGCCGATGTTGTCAGCGATAAAATAGATGACATTAGGGAAAGCTTTAAATCGAAAAATGCATCAAAGGTCAATGATGATGAAATTATTATTATAGACGAAGAAGAGGGTGCTGAGGAAGATGCTTCCGAAGATGCCTCCGGTCAAGTCTGAAGCAAAGCAGGGTGATTAAAAATGAATGATGAATTTTTTGAAGAAGGAAATAATCTCCCGAAAGCAGAAAAAACAAGCGGCTCGCCCAATGGCGAAAATAAGTTTCTCAAAGAGGCTATAAGCTGGGCAAAAACCATAATAGCCGCCTTTGTTTTTGCTTTTATAATAACAACCTTTATTATAGTAAACGCCAAGGTTCCCTCGGGGTCTATGAAAAACACAATTAACGAAGGCGACCGCCTTATAGCAAACCGCCTCGCTTATACCTTCAGCGACCCGGAGCGCTTCGACATAGTTGTGTTTAAGTTTCCGGACGACGAAAGTGTTTATTATATAAAGCGTATTATAGGTCTGCCGGGAGAAACGGTTGAAATAAAGGACGGAAAGGTTTATATAGACGGTTCCGATGAGCCTCTTGACGATTCCTTTATTTTGGAGCCTATGATTCCCGAAGAGGACGCTGTTTTTGAGGTTCCCGAAGGCTGCTACTTTATGCTGGGGGATAACCGCAACAACTCCGCCGATTCAAGGCGTTGGAACAACAAATACGTAGAAAAAAGCAAAATTTTGGGAAAGGCTGTTTTTAAGTATTATCCCAACTTTGAGCTTTTGACAAACAAATAAAAACAAATTAACTTTAGGAGAGCGATACAAATGAAACAGATTGACAAAAACACAATTATAGCCGATATTTTAAAAATCGACAGAGGGGCTGTTCCCATTCTTATGATGAGCGGAATGCACTGCATAGGCTGCCCTGCTTCTCAGGGAGAAACCCTTGAAGAGGCCTGCCTTGTTCATGGAATTGAACCCGACCCCGTTGTTGAACAGCTTAACAGTTATTTTGCTACATTAGGATAAAGTCAAATCTATGAATTTAAGAATACAGTTTGCCTTCATAATGATAGCCATATACGGCGCTAACTGTTTAAAACCGCAGTTTTTCCAAGACGGCACATTGAAAGAGCTTTCTCTGTGTGCCGTTCTTGTTTATGCGGCAATTAACGCCCTTTGGTTCATTCTTGACGGCTTAATAAAAAAATTGGGCTTCGGCGGTCTTATAACCGTTGAAAAGCGTAAGGAAATTAAAACGGGCAGAGAGTTCGGTATGGATATTGTACGAATTATAGCCATTTTATTTGTGCCCTTTATACATTTTTTCGGCGACACAGAATATTATTCGGCGCCCATAGAGGGTCAGGCTATGTTTTACGCAACGGTTCTTCGGTGGCTTGTCTTGACTGCCGTACCTCTGTTTATGATAATAACGGGCTATTTTAAGATTAACAAGGACGTGAACTTTGACCACTACAAGGCGATTTTTCCCGTTCTTGCCACACACATAGTCTGCTGCACTGTGAGACTTTTTACAGACTATCACATACATGAAATAGAACTGACCAGAGAGTACGTTTTGGATAAGCTTGTCTATTTTAATTACGGCTGGTATGTTAAGCTTTACATAGGTCTGCTGCTTATAATTCCCTTTCTCAATAAGCTGTGGCACGGTCTTGAAACACGTGCTAAAAAAGAAACTCTTATTTTAACCCTTATATTCCTAACGGCTATGGGTCCTCTTATCTACGATGTGGTTCCCTCAACGTGGCTCATTCTTTACGTTACGGGCTATTATTTTATAGGGGCTTATATAAAGGAGTATAAAATTCATATAAACCCGGTTCTCAATATTGCACTGATTGCGGCGGTTATTTTTTCAGCCGCTTATGCTACCTACGCTCACTGCGGCGGCGGTGTTTTTGACTGGTCATATTTGGGATACGCTTCAAACTCAGGTTATTCCTCTCTGCCTGCCTTTATGGCGGCATCGCTTATAACAATCCTTTTCTGCGATTTAAGCTGTCCTGTCAAAATAATAAGGCTTGCGGCAAAGGCTGTTTCGGTGCTTTCTTTGGAAATGTACCTTTTCAGCCAAATGTTCGATATGATAATCTATAAGCCCTATCAGCAGGCAGGATATGTCTTTACGGACTATCTGCCCATAGCTAAGGAGCTTTTGTGCAAAATAATTCTTTGCGCCTTTATAGTTTCAGTAATAAAAAAGGCAGTTTTTTCGCTGTTCGGTCATATATTCAAGGCTATGGAAAAATAAATACTTTAAAATTACATAAAGGGGCTCTTATATCTGCGGAGATATGAGCTCCTTTTGTTTTGCGGAAAATCTTTATTTGTGAAAAAAGAGAACGCCCCGAAAAAATCGGAGCGTCTCAAACCAAAAACCAATTGTTATATTGAGTAGAGGAAATTAACTCTTTATAACCGTATTCGTCGAAGCAAGCTTCGTTCGTTTGCTTCTGCCTTCGGCAAAAGCAACACTGTATTCCGCTGCTTCTCCTCTTTCGACCAAAGCCTTACGTCTTTGGTCGAGGGCGGCTTCGCCGCCGTTCCTAACCGCTGATCTGTTCCTTTTTGACCCCCTAAAGCCTACCGTAGGTAGGCGGAGAGGTATTGACAACGCAGCGGCTCTTCAATATATTAATATGTTACTGTATTTGCAGTTACATTAAGTTTTCCAAATGCAGTTGTATCTTGTACTGAAGAAGCTGTTGTTGCAGCAATCTCTTCTGTCCTAAAGGAGACAATTTCAATTGTTGGTCTTGTATATGTTTTTTTCATTTTAATTACCTCCCTTTTACTCTGCGTTTGCTGTTACAAGCTTAAGACTGTAATTTGCCAATGCAGCTACCTGAGCATCGGTTAAACTGTCATCTGCAATTGCATAGCCAAATACATATGTATAGCCGAAAGTGCTTGCATCATATACAGTGCCGTCGATTTCAACGCCTGTATAAACAGTGTCAATTGAGCCGCTTGCCGATACTGCACTGTCGCCGTTATAAAGTTCACAGGAATCAGCGCTTTCAACAACTTCTGCATCATCTGTTAAACCTGCTACCAAATATACATCACCGTCAGTAGTTGTAACAGTGTGTGTTGTTGTATTGACTGTGGCAAGCTCTGTACTTGTTACCAACACAAGCAAAGAATATCCCCATTTATCGGTTCCTGTGGTAGCCAATGTATAAGTAGTTCCGGCTTCCAAACCTGAATATGTGGAAACTGCTGTAGTTGATGAGCTTGATGATGTATCGCCTGTTTTGCTATAGCTGCCGCTGCTGTCTGTAAGCTGAAGCTCTCTTGCTTTTGAACCGCCGCTATTTGCAGCAACATATAATGTAGCACTGTCAACTCCGCTGGGAACATTTATGGTAACAGTAGGTGTGGCATTAATTGTACGGTAAATTAAGCTGTAGTCTGTATCTGCAATAGTAACCGTGCAGCTTTCACCGGAATTAAGTTGATTAGTTCCGGTTGAGGCATCCGAAAATACAGTAGTGTTATTTTCCGCACCGTTATTGTTGGTTCTGTCAGTATCGTTTACAAAGAAAGTATATACACCCTCTTCGGAAACTACTTTAGTATCGGAATTAATATCATTATATTCAATACCTACATAAGCTAAACCCGGCTGTGCACTAAATCCAAAGCTAACATTTGATGTTAAGTTTGAGATTTCCAATACCTGTAAATCTGAGCTGCTGCTTGCTGTTGCAGTGCCGACAGCTGTTCCGCTGCTTACCGAGCCGAAAGTATTACCACTTACTTCTACGACTTTTAAGGTCGATACATTATCTGAATTACCCCAAAAAGCAAACTTAATGTTGTATGAGCCTGCGGAATTTGCACTGAGCTGAGGGTCAACAACGAATGTCCAACCATAGCTATCGTTGCCTGACATCTTCCAGCCTTTTGTAGGCGTCACAGTACTTCCGTTATATGCTTCATATGTGTCAGATCCGCCATATGTACTTGTTCCGTTAGCATTGCTTGAAGCTGTATTACGTGAATAATAAATCACAGGACTTGTAGTAATTCCTGAAGTTGTAGGGTCATTTACCTGAATACGAGATGATTCGTCTAATGTTATGTCAGTTCCGTAAGTACTGCTGCTGTTGGTGCTTGTAAAATCCCATTCTGCATAAGCTGAACTTGCGGCAAAAACACTGCTTACGTTCATTACGGTTAAAACAGAGATAACCATAACGAAAGCTAAAATTGAGCTTAACGCTCTTTTGAACTTATTGTTCATTTGAATTTTCCTCCTTGTCATAAAAAAGAAATTTGACCGAAAAGGGGTGGTCAGAGGCTTCTTCAACGGATTATTCACCTCTCCGTCACACTTCGTGTGCCACCTCCCCTCGAGGGGAGGCACGTCGCACTTGCTTTCGCATATTCATTTCCGCATAAATGCGAAAATGACATTCGCTTCAGAAGTGCTCCTTATTCGCTGAAAACTAAGGTTTTCAGCGACAAGCGGCTACGCCGCAAAAGCTTCATCAGTCGTAAGAAAGCTCCATAAAGACCTTATCCTTTTCATACTGGTCGATGCAAAGATATCTTTTCGTAATTTCAAAAGACGAGTGGTTATAAATCTTCATTATAAGTATGGGAGAACAGCCCCTTTCATAAATGCGGTAGCCGACGGTTTTTCTTAAAGAATGGGCACTTATGTTGCCCTTAAGCCCCAAAGCCTTAACAGCAGCTTTCACAATTCTGTAAGCCTGAGTTCTGTGCAAAGGCTTTTCGGGGTTTCTTCCCTTAAATATGTAGCCTGTTTTGTCAGAGACTTCCTCTGCATAAATGGAAATCGCCTCAGCAAGCTCGCAATTTACGGAAATTTCGTTAATTTTACCCGTTTTCTTCTCCCTTATGTACAATTTTTCACAAACCGAGCCGTCTCTTGACAGCACATCACTCCATTTCATTGACAGAATATCGCTTATTCTCAGGGCAGTGAAAAGTCCTATCGCAATCAGCAGATAGTTTCTGTAGTTTTCTTTGTCTAAATAGTAGTTCAATAATCTCGCTGCGTCTCTCTTGTTCTTAATAGGTTCTGTCTTAACCATAATGTTATTTCCTCCTTAATGCATAGAACTCAATATATTATTGTGTTGCGTTTTGGTTTTTGGTTTTGGCTGAAATGCGGTAGAAA
>JAJPZT010000108.1 GCA_021204175.1 Clostridiales bacterium
GTTTTTCTCATAGCTATATTATACCATAATCTGAGCCATTTGTCCACACCCTTTTTCTTATTGTCAAAAAAGCCTTTTGAATAAACGAAAAACTAACCATTGAAAAAGATTTATTTACAGTGTATAATAAGCATAACAACTTGAGAGGAGAAACCAAAATGGCAATTAAAATAATGAACAGCTTAGGCACAATTTCAATAAGCAACGATATAATTAAGCAGGAAGCGGCTTTAACCGCCTTAGGCTGCTATGCAGTGGCAGGGCTTGCAGACAAAAACAGCAAAAAGGACAAGGCCGAGATTTTGTCGGCAGACGAGCTTTTTAAGGGAATAGACCTTAAAATCGCCGACAACGCCTTATACCTCGACATTCACATTATAGTAAAATACGGTGCTTCAATTCAGTCTGTAGGGGACAACATTATCGAAGCGGTTAAAGCAAAGGTTCAGGAAACTACAGGGGTTAAGGTTGCAGAAGTAGGAGTATATATCGAAGGAATAAGCATAGAATAATTCGGTGATAAGATGGAAATTACATCAGAAATAAGCACCCTTAAAAACGTTGGAAAAAAGAGAACCGAGCTTTTAAACAAGGTGGGAATTTACACTGTTTTCGACCTTATGGAATACGTTCCGCGGGACTATACCGACAGAAGCAAATTTTCGGCTTTAAATGACGTAACCGCAGGCGAAGAGGCTATAGTAAAGGTAAGAATAAAGTCTAAGCCCGAAGCCTTTATAAGGGGAAGGCTTCGCATAGTAAGAACAGCGGTTTATGACGAAACAGGCGAAGCAGCCGTAATTTGGTTTAATATGCCTTACCTTAAAAACACCCTTAAGCCCAAGGACGAATATTTGATTACGGGAAAGGCTGAAATTTATCAAAACCGCCTGACATTTACATCCCCGGACTTTGAAGCGGTTAAAGAAGAGGAAAGCATAAACACAGGGCGGATTGTTCCCAAATATCACCTAACCAAAAACCTAAACCAAAAGCTTTTGCGCAGACTTATTTATGACACTCTGACGGAGCTTGAACCCCAAATTAAGGAATATATGCCCCAAAGTGTTTTAGAGAGGAACGATCTATGCAGCAGAATTTTCGCTCTTAAAAACATACACTTTCCCGAAAGCGACGAAGCATTCTTTCAGGCACGAAGAAGGCTTGTTTTTGATGAGCTTTTTTTGCTGAGGTTAAGGTTTTTAACCATAAGGGGCGAAATTAAAAAGGAAAACTGCGGAATACCATATACTTTTTTCGAAACGGACAGAATAACCGAGGCTCTGCCCTTTAAGCTGACACAGGGTCAGCAGCAGGTCATAGACGAAATAACTGAGGACTTATCCTCCTCAAGCCCTATGAACCGCCTTGTTCAGGGGGACGTAGGCTCAGGCAAAACAGCCATAGCCGAAATAGCCTGTTATCTTTCATATATAAACGGCGCACAAAGCGCAGTAATGGCGCCTACAGACGTTTTGGCAACCCAGCACTTTCAGACCTTCGCCCCTCTTTTCGAAAGACTGGGCATAAAGACGGTTCTTCTTAAAGGCTCTCTGCCTGCCAAGGAAAAGCGGGAAATAAAAAAGATGATAAAATCAGGGGAAGCGGATATTATAATAGGCACTCATGCCCTTATTCAAAAGGGAGTTGAGTTTAAGGAGTTAGGACTTGTCATAACGGATGAACAGCACCGCTTCGGCGTAAATCAGCGCAGACTTTTAACAGCCAAGGGCAAAAACCCACACACTTTAGTTATGTCCGCCACACCTATACCCCGAACATTAGGGCTGATTTTATACGGCGATTTGGATATTTCAACTATAACCACAATGCCCTCGGGCAGAGCCAAGACAGACACATTTTACGTTACCTCAGCCTACCGCCAAAGATTTTACGGCTTTATCTTAAACCAAATCAAAGAGGGCAGACAGGCTTATATTGTCTGCGCCGCTATAGAAGAAAACGAAAAATCAAACCTTAAAGCCGTAAACTCATATATTAAAAGCCTTGACGACACCTGTTTGAGAGATGTTCGGAAAGCTTTTGTTCACGGAAAAATGAAGCCTGAAGAAAAACAGCAGACTATGAACGACTTTGCTGAGGGGAAAATAGATATTCTAATAGCCACAACTGTTATTGAAGTAGGCATAAACGTGCCCAACGCCTCCGTTATGCTTATAGAGGACGCCGACAGGTTCGGTCTTTCACAGCTTCATCAGCTAAGGGGCAGAGTTGGCAGAGGTGAATATAAGTCATACTGCATTTTGGTCAGTGACACAAAAAGTGCCCCTTCAAAGGAACGCCTTAAAACTATGACTAAAACCGCCGACGGCTTCGAGCTTTCCGAAAAGGATTTAACCCTCAGAGGTCCGGGCGACTTTTTCGGCACTCTTCAGCACGGACTTCCTCCCTTAAAAATAGCCAACCTCTATAAGGACGGCGAAATTTTGAAGGAAGCCCAAAACGCCGTCCAAATTCTCTATGAAGACGACCCTGAATTAAAGAAAAGCCCAAACCAACCTTTAAAAGAAAGATTGTTTGAGCTTTATGAAGCGGATAAAATCACCGCCCCTTCTCTTTGAGTTCTTTATTCTCTAATTCACTGCGTGTTTCCGCTATAGGCAGCTTAACCGTTACTTTAAAGGTTTCGCTGCCTTTTTTAATCTCCAAACTGCCTTTATGCATAGAGATTATCTTTTCGCTTACGGAAAGACCTATGTTAGTGCTTTCAACCTCGGCTAAATTCTTTCTGCGGTAGTTGCTGAAGCTGAAAACAAGCTCCTCACCGTTATTTGATACGCTTATGTCAACGGGCTTTTCCTTGTCTCCGTATTTTGTAATGTTTGAGAAAACATTGTCCATAACACGTCTCATAAGCTGAATATCCATGGATATAAAATAGTTGTTGCCCTGATCCGGTGAATAATTCAGGTCAAACTCCTTTTCGTTAAGGGTAAAGACGTAGTCTTCAATAAGCTGGCTAAAAACATTTTTTTCGTAAATCAGTGGGTGAAGGGTGTCTTCCTCCGTTGAAAACGCCAAAAAATATTCAAAGAGCCTGTCCGAAAGATACTTTATCTGATAAGCCTTGTCCTTGCACTTATCTATATAAATATCTCTTGTTTCCTCGTCCTTATATTTCTTGCCCGACAAAATCTCCAAATAGCCGATAAGAATTGTCAAAGGGGTTCTCAAATCGTGAGACATTGACCTGACCAAATTGTGGCTTGACTCTATAAGCTCTTTTTCCTTTTCGTGTCTCTCTATTATGGAAACTCTCATTCGCTCCATAGCGTCAGCCAAAGCCGAAAGTCTGCTGTGACCCTTTATTGTGATTTTGTGGTTAAGGTCGCCGCCTTCGATTTTTCGGGCGTCCTCTTCAAGGGTTTTATAATAGCTAGTTATTTTATAGAAATTAAATATAACTATGGCAAGCACCAAAAGACAGCATATGGCAAACTGAAACGTTCCGTAAATAAACCTTGCTCTCATATTCAAAAAGGTTACAAAGTCACAGCTTACGGTTTTGTCTGAAAATTCAAGTGAATACTTAGGGTGATAACGTGTAGGCAGAATAATGTCATTTTCATTTTCTCCGCTTGTTTCACGGGGCTCCTCCGACCCGTAGGTAGAGTCATAAATAACTCTTCCGCCATCATAGATAATAAGAAATACGTTTCTTCTGTTAAAAACCCACTGATCGATTTCGTCCATATCCTTGGTAGTCAAATCATTTTCGAAAATATATTTTTGAAGCTGTTCAACCTCCTGAAGAGTAGTCTCAAGAACAAAGTCCTGCCCTGTATATCTTTTGCCTATGACCCTGTTTTCAATAAGAAGCAAAAATATAAACAAAATTATTGCGCAAAGCACTGCGAAAACATTGGCAAACAAAAAACGTCTGTTTATATCGCTGCTGCCTATTGCTTTTTTCTTTTTGGCTTTTGAAGCTTTTCCTAATTTTTTATTCAATCCTATAACCTCTTCCCCAGACAGTCTTTATATACTTAGGGTTCTGCGGATCTTTCTCTATTTTAGAGCGCAGCTTTCTTATATGAACGGTCACAGTGTTGCTTGCGGAATATACATACATTTCATTCCAAACGGATTCATAAATATTTTCGTTTGTGAAAATCTTCTTTCTGTGTGAAGCAAGCAGCAGCAAAATGTTATATTCAATATCGGTTAAAATAACCTCGTTTCCCCCGACAGTAACGGAATTTTTGTCGGTGTCAATAACAAGGTCGCCGATTTTAATAACCTTCCCCTCTTCTTCCTCGCTGTTGCGGTAGATATAATATCTGCGCAGAAGAGCTTTAACCCTTGCCACGATTTCGGTGAAGGAAAAGGGCTTAACCATATAGTCGTCTCCGCCTAAGCAGAAGCCCATAGTCTTGTCTGAATCCTCTGTTTTAGCCGTTAAAAACAATATAGGCGCCATAGTTTTTTCTCTTATTTCGGCGCAGGCCTTAAGCCCGTCTTTAACAGGCATCATAACGTCTAAAATTATAAGGGAAATGCTCTCATCGATCTTGTTTACGGCGTCGTCTCCGTTCACCGCTTCTATTACATTATATCCTTCGCTTTCAAGAAGAACCCTCAAAACCTCTCTTATTTCAGCCTCATCGTCTGCCACAAGAATAGTATATTTTCTCTCCATCAAATTCACCTCGTTTTGTCTCGTTTGTTAAAAGAAAAGGCTCACGCAAAGCTCCCAAGCCGTGTGCGAGCCTCTCCGAAAATTTAAACTATCTTACAAAAGATTTGGATTCTCGTATTGCTGCATATAGAAATAATGTGTGTTTACAGTGTCCTGAATTGACAGAACAAGCTGCTTTTCTTCAAGCTTATATGAGTCAAGAGCAAGCTCTGTTATCTGACCCAGCTCATACTGCTTTTCATAAATTGACATTGTATTTTGAAGAGTAGTCAGCTGATTGTTAAGGTCGTTATAGCTGTCTTCATTTTCCAAAATGTTCTGATAAAGTGTCTTTACAGAGGCTTCATAGCTTAATTTTGTGTTGTTTAATGAGCTTGTAGCAGTATAAAGAGCAGCTGTTTTCTCAATCTCACTGTCATTTGAATAAAGGTTTGAATATGTGTCAACAGTGTACTGAGCTATTTCAACATTTCTTTCAAGAGACTTTATAGTGACGTTGCTTGAAGATGTAGCCAAAGCAACTGCCGTAGCAAGAGTTGTTTTGTCAACCGGCTCATAAACCACAATGCTTTCCCCTGTTTCTTCGTCGTCAAGGGTTACGGGGTAGGTAGCCGCTACGTTATAGTCGAGAAGTGTGTTAAGAGCCGTATAAGCGGAGCTGATTGAGTTTTCCGCTGTGGTCTTGGAAGTTACCTGCTCGTTATATTCATTCACTGCCTGGTCATATTCATTTTGGCTTATCATACCCAGTTCATACTGCTTTTTGGTTACCTCAAGGCTTCTTGCGGCGACATCCAAAATCTCGTCATAAATGGCAAGGTAGTCCTGCATATAAAGGATAGTTGAGAAATAGTTCTCGATGTTATATCTTATAGTCTGCTTTTCAGCCTCGATTTTATCCTTATAATCTTCCTTTTGAAGTTCAAGCTGTTTATAGCTTATGGCGTATGAGTTTATTTCATTCCACTCTGTGGCGTCAAGCCTTTCAACTCTTACATCGTCTAAGTTGTCCTCTGTTATTTCGATGTTGTCCTCATATGTTTTAATTGTTGTGCTTCTTTCAATAGCTCTTGCAACTGCCGCCTCAACTGTCATAGCCTCGCCTTCCTCAAGGGATGGGGAAGACCCCGTCCCTATTTTGGTTGTTGTTGAGACTTTATTTTGGCTTAGTGAATAGCTTCTTCCTGCGTATACATTTGCCGTAACACTGCCCGCCGCAATTGTTGTTATAAGCACAGTTGCTATTAATTTATTCTTTTTCATTTCCTATCTCCTCCTTCTTTCAAAGATTTTGCTGCTGTTGTTCTTTAAATGCCTTTAAGGCTCTTGAATATTTGTCTTCCATAGCGTCTGCATAAGGTGATGTCTTAGCTGTTATCTTTCTTACTCTTCTTGAAATACTGTTAATCAGTGAGTAAAGAACGGGTATGAACACGAGGGTTACAAGAGTACCTATTGAAAGACCGAATATAATTACTACACCCATTGCCTGCTGTGTTTCCATACCTTCGGAAAGAGCCAAAGCCATGGGAATCATACCGCAGACTGTAGTAAGTGTCGTCATAAGGATAGGTCTCAGTCTCGAACGTCCTGCTTCAATAAGGGCTTCGGTACATTCCATACCATGTTCCAAACGTCTTTGGTTAGCATAGTCTACAAGAACGATACCGTTGTTAACGACCATACCTACCAGCATAAGGAAGCCTATAAGGCCGAAGGCTGTAAGCTCCATATTTGTAATAAACAAGCCGAACAAACCGCCGGTAATAGCAAGAGGCATTGAGAACATAATTATGAAGGGCTGAACAAGTGACTCAAACTGTGAAGCCATAACTATGAATACAAGAAGTATAGCAACTGCTATGATTAAATACATAGTGTTGAAGGTCTCCTGCATCATTTCGCCCATACCGCCGAATGAATAAGAATATCCGTCGGGGAAAACGTATTCGTCAAGCTTATCCTGAATAAGAGCCTGTGTTGAGCTTGTGTCCTGTCCGTCGATTTCACCTGTAATACTTATATATGTTACCTGATCCTCTCTTGAGATTGTCTGGGCTGTTTCGCTTTCTACGATGTCAGCTACCTCTGTAAGAGGAATTTCCGTACCCGATGAGGTGGTTATGGTCATTGAATACAAGTCCTTTACATATTCAACCTCGTCTTCGGGGTACATAACAGTTACGTCTGTTTCAGTTCCGTCAACCTTAAGGGTTGTACCGGAAACGCCTGAGTTAGCCGCACTTACGACTGAGGCTATGTTAGATGAGCTTATGCCGTAGGATGCCGCCTTTGCTCTGTCTACTACTATATCAACCTGAAGCTGTGAATTGTCGAGAGAGCTTTCAATATCCTTTGCTCCGTCAATTTCTTCAAACTTTTCAACAAGGTCGTCGCTTATTTCTCTTAATGTGTCTGTGTCCTCACCTGTAATTTCAAGAGTGAAGCCGCTTCCGCCGAAAGAACCCATAGCCATAGAGCCTTCTGATACGCTTATATCCGCACCGGCAATATTCTTAACCTTTTCTTCGATATAAGCCGAAATTTCTTCGTCGCTTCTGGTTCTTTCGTCAGATGAAACAAGGTTATAGCTTATGCTTACCTGATTTGAACTAACCTGAGCGTTTGATGACTCAACCTCGGGAATTTCGCCTATGCAGTCAATCATTTCCATCATTATGTCATATGCATAGTCAAAGTCATATCCGTCGGGAACGTCTGCCGAAACAGAAACCGAGCCTTCGTCTGAGCTTGACATAAGGTTCATACCCAAGCTGCCTGCTGTGGAAAGTGTCAGAACGAAAAGCACTATTACTATTGCAACGGTAATTATTCTATGGCGTAAACAAATACCTAAAAATCTGCTGTAAACTGCGTCAAGTCTTTCAAGACCTTTGTTTACAACATCTCCTATTGTATTAACAAACGTTCTTCTCTTAGGTCTTATTCTGGGTCTGTCTTCATTAGCCATAAGTATAGTACAGGCTGTGGGAACGAATGTAATTGAAACCACATAAGAAGCTACAAGAGCTACACAGACCGTAAAAGCAATTTCTTTAAGCATAGTACCGATTGTGCTGTCCCAGAAAAGGAAGGGAGCAAAAACGGCAATTGTGGTTAAGGTTGAGGCGAATACCGCCATAGCAACCTCTTTTGTACCCTGATAAGCAGACTCGAAAGCCGAATAGCCCTTTGCCCGCCAGTTTGAAATATTTTCAAGTACAACTACCGAGTTATCAACCAGCATACCTATGGCTATAACAACGCCGCCCATAGAAATGATGTTCATTGTCATATCAGCCAAGTACATAGCACCGAAGGTTGCCATAATTGATGTGGGGATTGAAATACCTATAATCAATGCGCTCTTCCAGTTCTGAAGGAAAATAAGAAGAACGATAACGGCTATAATAGCTGCCTGGAAGGCTGTTTCAACTACGTTGTTGATAGATCTTTTAATGTAGTCAGCTGTTGTTGAAAGCATAAGGAAGTCAAGGTTGGGTTCCGATGCTTCAAGCTGTTCAATTGTTTCGTTTACGCTGTCCGAAACGTTTACGATGTTTCCGTCGGAAGCAAGTGAGATATTTACGTTAATACCCTCTGTTCCGTTTATAAGAGAAATTCTCTCCTGGTCAAGCTGAACCTCTTCGATAGATGTAGCAATATCCTTAAGAAGAAGTCCGTTGCCCTCCGAAGTGGTTATATAAATGTTTTTAATGTCTTCTATTGAGTCAAACTGCCCTGCCACTCTCAAGGTCATATCCTGAGTACCCTGTTTAAGAGTACCTGCCGAAAGGTTTTGGTTTTCAGCCGAAAGCGACGAGGATATAGATGAAAGGGTTACCCCGTAAAGAGCGGCTTTTTCGGAATCGATAACAACCTGAATTTCGGTATCAATACCGCCTCTGATTTCAACTGAGGCTACACCGTCTATTCTTTCGAAATATGTAAGAATGTTGTCATCAACATAGGTATAAAGTGTAGCTATATCCATTGTGTCCGATGTAATACCTACGTTAAATGAGTCGGAGTTCATTTCCATTTTCATAATGGAAGGGTCATCTGCATCGTCGGGAAGCCTTACTCTTTCAAGCTTATCTCTGATGTCGTTTACTGCGTCATCAAGGTCTGTGTCCGCCGTAAATTCAATCATAACTCTCGAGCTGCCGTCTGATGAGCTCGATGTAATGGATTCCACACCTGTAATTGTGGAAAGCTGTTCCTCCAGGGGCTTTGTTACAAGCTCCAAAACCTCTTCGGGGCCTGCATCGTCGTATGACACCATAACCATTGCATAAGGTGCACTGGTGCTGGGCATATAAGCAAGATCAAGGGTCATATATGCCGCAAAGCCTATAACAAGAACGGCTATAACAAGCATACATACCGTAACCGGTCGTTTAATTGCGGTTTTTATCATTATTCAGTTGTCTCCTCTCCGGGCTGTTATTTGTTTGCAGGGGCTGCTTCGTCTGCAGGTGCTGTCTCCTCTTCATCGTCTTCAACAACCACGCCGTTTATTTGTACTACATTTAATAAGCTTCCGTCAACAAGGTAAGTCTGTCCCTTTGTAACAACAAGCTCGTCTGCGTCTACACCGCTTGCAATTTCGATTTCCGTACCGCCGTCTACACCGATTTCAACAACTCTTCTTTCGACTGTGTTGTCATCGGCTACTACGAATACATAATATTCATCGTCATCATTCAAAACGCTGTCTCTGGGAACAACCAGTGCGTCTGTGGAGATTTCCTTGTTGAAAGCTACCTTTGCACTCATACCTGACTTAAGCTTTCCGTCGGGGTTGGGAATATTAAGCTTAACGGTGTATGTTCCGTCTGAGTTTGCCCCGGGAGCAATTTCCGTTACGTTGCCTGTGAAGGTTTCGCTGCCGAGAGTTGAAACGGAAATTTCAGCCTCGCTGCCTACTGAAAGAACGGATATGATCTGCTCCGAAACATTAACCTCTACGTCAACTGTGCTTTGGTCTATAATAACAAAGGGTGTTGAGCTTGAAAGGGTTGCTCCGGCTGTTACGTTGCATTCAAGTACTGTACCTGAAATGGGGCTTGTAACAGTTGCGTCTCTTAAATTCTTCTCTGCCGCTTCAAGAGCAATCTGAGCGGAGGTTACCGAGTTTTCGGCTGTCTCCTGATTTTCGCCTATTGTCTGATTAACCAAAATGTCATAGCTTGACTGGGCAAGCTCCAAGGCTTCCTGTGCGCTCTTTAAAGATGTCTGGGCTGTGTTGTAGTTATCCTGCGCTGTTTTAAGAGCGTTTTCATATGTTGTAAGTGTTTCCGATGCTATGCCCCCTGCGTCATAAAGCTGCTTATAGAGGTCATAATCGCTTTGAGCCTTATCAAGATTTGTCTGGGCTGTGTTAAGGCTTGTTTCTGCGTTTGCAACAGAGTTTTCCGCTGAAGTAATAGAGTTCTTTGCGCTGTTTATTGAGCTTTGGGTTGTGCCGCCTGTTACCTGCTTTAAGTTGGTCTGTGCCGTAGCAAGGCTTGCCTGAGCGGACTTAACGGAGTTTTGAAGGCTTTCCGTATCCATCTGGAAAAGAACAGCCCCTGCCTGAACATAGTCGCCTACGCCGTAGTTGACGCTGGCTACCTTTCCGCTGACTGTGGATGTAACGGTTACCTCTTCATTAGGCTGAATTGTACCGCTGTATGTATACTGGTTTTTGATAGTACCGGTTGTGGGGTTGTCAGCGTAAACCGATGTGGCTGAAACCTGCTGTTCCATACCCATTCCGCCGGGTCCCCCTGCCATATCGCCGTCACTGCTTCCTCCGCAGCCCACAGCCATTACTGCTGCTATACAAAGGGCTGCTGCCTTATAATACTTTTTCATATTGCTCCTCCTTAAGAAAGACTATATTGCCGCAAAACCGCATTTGAAAAAAGACTTATAAACTTAGGCTCAGCCTAATCTTCTTTCAGATGCGCTCCGCAGCTATTTTAGTTTACATAAATTATTTTAGAAATACCTTAGAAACAGATTAAAACTTAAAAATTGCTTTAACCTCAGAAGCGAACTTATATCTCTGCTTTGCAGATACCGCATACTGTAAAAGCTTGAATAATGTTTTAATCTTCCGATATTTCTTTTTTATTATCCCACAAAATTATTAATTTGCAAGATGTATAATTATTAAAAATTGTGAAACGGCTTTCGATAAATTAGGCTTATTTGACCTGTTTTTGCGTTTTTCCCGCATAAACTTTCGGCTTTTATTCTTTTTCAAAAAATATCAAAGTTTAAGAATAATTCTTTCAAAAACAGGAAAAACTTCAAAAAGGTGATAGCTTTGTTTAATGAAATAGACAAAAACATAAAAATTTTTGAAGATATGTTTAAAGACTGCGGCGACTTGGTCAGCCGAAAAATCCCCGTCAGCTCTACCTCAATATATGTGCTTTATTTTGACGGTATGAATGACAGAGACTTAATCGAGGGGCGTGTTTTAGACACCCTTATGCTTGAAATAAGAAAAGCCCCTCCCTCAAATTTCGAAAACCTGACGGAGGCTCTCATAAACGGAGGTATAACCACCGCTGACCTGTCTTTTCAGGAGCATTTCGAAAAATGCGCCGACGCCGTTATGTCGGGGGAAACCCTTCTTCTTATAGACGGCTTTTCAAAGGCAATAATCATAGCCTCAAAGCACTTCCCCAAAAGGGGCATAGAAAAGCCCGACACAGAGGGCGGCATAAACGGGCCTAAGGAAGCCTTTTGCGAAAACTTCAGAGATAACACTGCCCTAATCCGCAGACGCATAAGAGACACACACCTTAAAATTAAACAAATGCAGGTAGGCAGACGGAGCAAAACCGACGTGGGGCTTGTTTATCTCTCAGATGTCGTGCGTCCCGAAATACTTTCGGAAGCCGAAAAAAGGCTTAAGTCTATCGACATAGACGCAATTATAGACTCAAGCTACTTGGCTCAGCTTATGTCAAAAAATAAGCTGAGCCCCTTCCCCTCTTTTCAGCTGACGGAGCGTCCCGACAAGGCGGCGGCTGAAATTTTGGAGGGAAGAATTGTAATAGTCTGCGGCACGTCCCCCTTTGTAATAATTCTTCCTGCGGTTTTGGCTTGCTTCTATCAGGCAAGCGAGGACTACTATCAAAACTATCTTATAGCAAGCCTCGCCCGTCTCATTCGCTACACAGCTTCCGTTTTGGCTCTGACACTGCCCTCTCTTTATATCTGCTTTGCACTTTTTAACCCCTCAATGCTGCCGACGGCTCTGCTTTTAAAAATGAGCTCCGCAAGGGAAGGAGTTCCCATACCCGGCGTACTTGAAATATTTTTAATGGAGCTGGCTTTTGAAGCCTTAAGAGAAGCGGGGGTCAGAATGCCCGACGCCATAGGTCAAACCTTAGGCATTGTAGGGGGTATAATAATCGGTCAGGCGGCTGTTGACGCAGGACTTGTAAGCCCAATTGTGGTAATCGTTGTTTCCCTTACGGGGATATGCTCCTTCGCCGTTCCTCAGCTTTCGTTAAGCTCCGCCTACCGCATATGCAAATATTTCTTAATGATAGCTTCGGCGTTTTTCGGACTTTTGGGCTTTTGGGCGGCTCTTGTCTGTATTTTTATTTACCTCAGCTCCCTTACAAGCTTCGGCATTCCCTACCTTTACCCCTTTGTCGGTGGAGACATAAGAGGAGACGAGGGCATAAAGGATACATTTTTGCGTCTGCCCTTAAGCTTTATGAAAAAACGCCCAATTTTTTCTAACAATTCACAAAAAACAAGATATAAAAACAACAAGGAGAAAAGCTAATGTATTCGGATAACGGAAAAATCTCTGACCGACAGCTTAAAATTCTCATATTTTTGGATATATTAAGTGTTTCAGTAATAACTCTGCCTAAGTTTAATGCAGAATATTTAGGTGATATGGGCTGGCTTCTGCCTGTTGGGGCTGCTGTTTTCCTCACAATCAGCCTTATTCTTATATCCTCCCTTGCCCCCTCTCTCTGCAGTGACAGCCTTTTAAACTCTCTGCCTAAGCTTATAGGCAAGCCCTTAGCTGCTTTTTTCTGCGGCGGACTTATTATAAAGCTGACCTTCGGGCTATCAAATGACCTGAGAATTTTTTCGGAAGCGGCGAAGCTTTGGCTTCTGCCCTCCGCAGGTCTGCCCCTTACGGCTCTTATTGCCCTTCTGCCCTGTTTTTACGGCGCACTTTTTTCCTACGAAACAAGGGCAAGGCTTTCCGAAATATTTGTATTTATAGTCCTGATACCCTTTGCCGCTGTTTTCATACCATGTCTTTTTAAAGCTGACTATAACAATATTTTCGGTAATTTTAACCTTTCACGAAACATATATATTAAAGGAAGCCTGTATAACTGCCTTCTTGTTACAGGCCCCGAATTTCTTCTGCTGTCGTTTCCCTACCTTAAAAACCCCTACAGGCTTAAGAGGGCGGCGGTTTCCTCCGGGCTTTTTGCCTTTGCTCTTATAACAATTGTGTGCTTTGCCTGTATAAACCTTTTGGGGGCTGACCTGACGGCTTCCTTTGACTTTCCCGGGGCTGAAATTATGGACGTTTTCGTTTTTTCACAGGGAAAAGGGGCTGTTATGATGAGCTTCTTCTATTTAAGCGTTGTCATTTTCGCTATAGGAGCAATTTTTTTCGGCGGTGAGCTTCTTTCGGAGCTTACGGGCTTAAAGCCTGTTTATTCAAAGCTTGTTATATCTATAGCCGCCTACGGCTTAAGCCTGACATACGGCTCAATAACGGAGCTGTCCCGGGCAAATCTCTGTTTTAATCTGCTTTTCGGAACTGCCTATATGTTTGTGTTCCCTCTGATTTTAAACCTTATTATCAAATTCAAAAAGGATGATTGAGATGCTGAAAAAAATAAATCTCATAATAACCGCTTTTGTTTTGGGCTTGCTTTTATCCGCCTGTTCGGGCTCTTATGACCTTGAGGACAGGGCTTTCGCCACGGCTATAGCCGCCGACTGGTCTGCAGATGAGGGCTATCAAATTATAGTGTCTCTTCCTTCATTAGATAAGGACGAAGCCCTTACACGAACAACAAGGTCAGCCCAAGCCCCGGCCCTTAAAGAGGCTATGGCAAAAATCGACCGAAATATGACCAAGCGGATTTATTACGGACACACAAAGGCTGTTATTTTAGGAGCTGACCTTTTAAGAAGCAGGTCGGCAATGACGGAGTTAGCCGACTATTTGGCTGACAATGTTCAGATAGACAAAAACCTTATTATAACAGGGGCATATAATATAGAAGAAATTATGAGCCTTGAGCCTGAAGAGGACAAGCTGACGGGCTTCTATATTTCATCTTTTTATGACAGCGGAA
This sequence comes from Clostridiales bacterium, assembly GCA_021204175.1. GTDB lineage: Bacteria > Bacillota > Clostridia > Lachnospirales > CAG-274 > JAJQCI01. The sequence goes on from JAJPZT010000108.1 coordinate 14,011, forward strand.
ACGAGCAGAAAACCTTTGTAAACAAAGAAACACTTCTTGATCTTTTAAAAGATCGCTCTGAGGGTGTTTCGGCAGCAGTCCCTCTTTTATCGGCGGTTGACGATGAACCGACATTTACGGGCATAGCAGTTTTAAAAAACGGCTCGCTCTGCGGAATTTTGGAGCAGGACGCAGCCTACGGCTTTATGTGGCTTACGGACAAAAGCTTTAACGGAACATTAACAAGCCAAGCCCCCGCCGTCTCAACTGAAATTATGGAAAAAGAAACCTCTTATGCCTTTTATGAGGAAGAGGGAGAGCTGTGCGCCGGGGCTGTTATTGATGTTCAGGGAAATATGTGGAACTTTACCGACGATGAAATTAAGTCAAAGGCTTCTGAGTATCTTTCCGTATTCAAAAACAAAATCGCAGACCAAGCCCAAGCCGCCTTAGCGGAGCTTTCGAAAATGGACTGCGACCCATTAAATCTTTCCGACCTTCTTAAAGAAAATAATCCTGAGCTGTATGAAAAATATAAGGGTGCTGTACCTTCAAATGTCAATATCAGCGTAAACCTGAGCTTAAATTTTGTATAAAAACCATTTTATGTTAATACTTTTCTTGAAAAAAAACAACTTTGACTTAAAACCCAAAAGGGAAAGCTTTTTTCTCTTATAGATGTTGAACTTACCGCTTGTTGATTGACAGGCGGTTTTTGTTGAAAAAATATATAAAAATATTATGTTATAAAAAGCATCGAAAATACTGTAAACAAAGATTAATTGATGTTATTTATTTTAATTATGCTGTCCAAAATACAATCTACTTCAGCAAGGACTTCAGAATCCAAATTTTTAAGCTTATTCTCTATTAAATTCAAATAAATATTCTTTTCGTCGAACTTTTCAAACCCTAATAAATAATCGGCAGATACGTTAAGCACCGTTGACAGCTTTTTAAGCGTTGTTAAAGAAGCCCCGACCTTTCCGCTTTCGACATCGGCAAGAAAACGGGGAGAAACATTTATTCTTTCCGCAAGCTGCTCTCTTGTTATGTTCTGCTTTATGCGTATCTGCTTTATGTTCTCGCCTAAAATCACATTGACTTCTTTTAACTCTGCCATTTACATTCACCTCCGAGTTATTACATCATTATAATATGAATTATCAACTCATAAAATGCAGTATTAACTCACTTGACAAATGAAGTATTACATCATATAATATATATATACAGAAGTTAATTTTAATCAATAAAATGATAAGAAAGGTGATTAATTATGAAAAAATTCAATTTTAAAGGTATTATCTGCGGATTTATGGCAGGAGTTATGGTTACTGCGGCAATACCTGTTTTAGCCTATAACGGCACAAAAACAATCTCGGCAGCATTCAAAAATATTAAAATTTATATTGACGGTGCAGAGCTTACCCCAAGAGATGCTTCAGGAAATGTTCTTGAACCTTTTATATATAACGGCAGTACATATTTACCCATTCGTGCCGTTGGCGAAGCTGTGGGTAAAAGCGTAAGTTATGATGCAAATACAAATTCTGTTTATTTGGGCAGCAGTTCAAATTATAATTCAAGCAGTTCCTCAGCAACACTAGGCACAAAATTAAAACCATATCAAACAGATGGTATACAAATAATATCAGATATTTCTATGGGTGGAGTTTCATATAAGGAAGCGGTAAATTTTGGTTCAAGTCAAGGCTCTGCTTATGTTTATTATAATTTATCCGGTTCGTATAATTCTGTCAGCGGAATTTACGGCAGCATTGACGATGAAGGTTCTATAGGTGATTATGCTGTTTTAAGTTTTTACGGAGATGGAATACTATTGAAGGAATTTACAGTAAATGGAGGAGAATTACCTAAAAATTTCACTTTAAATCTTACAGGTGTATCTCAACTGCGAGTTGAGGGATATGTTCCAAATGGCAATAGTGTAGCTATAGGATTAGCCGATATGTATTTTAAATAAAATGTTTATATGTATTAAGAAGCATTTGTTAAAAAACAGGTACTTTTCAACTGAAATATTAAAGCAATGCAAAAAGGTATGCCGCAAAAGCATACCTTTTTATGTTGCATTATTATTTATTTTTAGAATTTTCTATAGAAGCCTTTATAAAGTCCCTGAAAAGAGGATGAGGACGGTTGGGACGAGACTTAAACTCCGGGTGGAACTGAACCCCGACGAACCAGGGGTGTCTGTCCTTCGGAAGCTCTATTATTTCCACAAGACGCTCATTAGGCGAATGTCCGGCGAAAACCATTCCCGACTCGCCGAAAGCCTTCTTAAACTCATTGTTAAATTCATAACGGTGGCGGTGGCGTTCATAAATCAGCTCTGTGTTATAGGCGTCATATGAATATGTACCCTCCGTAAGTCTGCAGGGATAAGTCCCCAAGCGCATTGTTCCCCCCATATCCTCAATATCCTTCTGCTCGGGCATAAGGTCAATAACAGGGTGGGTTGATTCCGGAGAATTTTCGGATGTGTCGGCGTCCTCAAAGCCCAAAACATTTCTTGCGTATTCTATAACCGCGCACTGCATACCCAGACAAATTCCGAAGAAGGGAATTTTATTTTCCCTGGCATATTTTATAGCGGCAATTTTGCCTTCAACACCTCTGCTGCCGAAGCCGCCGGGAACTAAAATTCCGTCAGCACCGTCAAGGGCAGAAAGATCACCTGTTTCCAAGGTCTCTGAGTTTACCCAGCGGATAGAAACCTTAACACCTGTGTGAATGCCTGCGTGGTGAAGAGACTCAACTATAGAAAGATATGCGTCGTGAAGAGCAACATACTTTCCTACAAGGGCAATAGTAACCTCGCCCTTTATATTTCTTTCCTTTTCAACTACGCTTATCCAGTCTGCAAGGTCGGGTGAAGGAGTTTCTGTTAAACCCAAACGGCGGCAGACTATATCCGCAAGACCTTCCTCTTTAAGCATTAAAGGCACTTCATAGAGGGAGTCGCAGTCCATATTTTCAATAACACATTCCTTTGTTACGTTACAGAAAAGGGCAAGCTTCGACTTTTCCGCTTCGGTTATGTGGTGTTCCGTACGGCATACAACTATGTCGGGCTGAATACCTATTGAAAGAAGCTGTTTAACGGAGTGCTGAGCAGGCTTTGTTTTAAGCTCTCTGCTTTTGCCCAAATAAGGAATAAGGGCAACGTGAATGTAGAGAACGTTTTCTCTGCCTGCGTCATAGCTGACCTGACGAATAGCCTCTAAAAAGGGTTCGCTTTCAATGTCGCCCACAGTGCCGCCGATTTCGGTGATTACAAAATCAGCCCCTGTTTTCTTTCCTCTGTAAACTCTGTCTTTTATTTCGTTTGTAATATGGGGAATTACCTGAACCGTTCCGCCCAGGTAGTTGCCCTTTCTTTCCTTATTGAGAACAGACCAGTAAATTTTGCCTGTGGTGACGTTGCTGTTTACAGATAGGTTTTCGTCTACGAAACGCTCATAATGACCTAAGTCAAGGTCTGTTTCCGCTCCGTCCTCTGTTACGAAAACCTCGCCGTGCTGATAAGGGCTCATTGTACCCGGGTCTATGTTTATATAGGGGTCGAATTTCTGAATTGTGACCTTGTAGCCTCTTGCCTTTAAAAGACGACCTAATGAAGCGGCTGTTATACCCTTGCCCAAGCCCGAAACAACACCGCCTGTAACAAAAATGTATTTTGTACTCATCATTTTTCTCCTTTAAAAATATCCTTCATTAAATCAAACTAACAATAATTTTATAATCATAATACAAAAAAGTCAAGAAATTTTATTGTACCTTCCATAAGTAATCGGTTAGGAAAGCACCCCTCAGTCGGGCTTCGCCCGACAGCTCCCCTTAAAAGGGGCGCCTTTGTCGAGAACCGCAGTCTTATATCAGAGAAACCCCAATCCCAAATAAAATAAGTGCGGCGCAGCCGAGACGCTTTTTTATATTATGCTCCTTAAACAAAAGCTTTCCTCCCAAAATGGACACAAAGCAGGCAGACTGCTTTATAAGCGTCATAGCCGAAACACTGCTGTCCGGGTCGGCATTTGCAATAAAAAGAGCCTTATCGCCTATAACAAGTGTTAAGGCAATGAGAACAATCCAATAATTTTTTATTACGGACTTAACTGAAATTTTCGTCCTTGTAATCACTATGTAAGCACCGTAAAACAGCAGCATTTGAAGCATAAACCAAAACTGCAGAGCGCCGCTTTCCATATGCCTCATTAAAACCTTGTCCATAACTCCGCTTGAGGCATTTAAAACACAGGAGGCTATAGCAAGAAACACAAACAGGGACTTCGCCTTTTCGCCCTTTTCGTTTTTGCTGTAATTAACCAAAATAAGCCCCACAAGAACTATTGCAAGCCCCACTATTTGAGTTATGCCTAAGCTTTCGTTCAAAAAAATCAGAGCCATAAAGGTTGAAAAAAGCACTCCCGACAAATCCAAAACTCCGTAAAGGCTTACGGGAATTTTTTTAATAGCGTTAAAGCCCAAAATCCAAGCGGAAAAAACAAAAAATGTTTTAAGGGTAATAAGCAAAATATAATATGGTTCAAGCTTGACCGCTTCCCCTGCTTCCGGTGTAACAAACAAAAACGACAGCAGTGAGAAGAAAAACAAAACCTCCATAACCTGACTTTGCTGAAGAGCCTTCTTTTTGAAAAGGTCACGCATACCCTTTAATATTCCGTATAATATTACAAGAAATATCCAAAGCTTCATTTTTATTTTTCCTTACGCTTTTTATTTTTCTTTTTGGCGGTTTTCTTAATTGAAACCTTGTCGCCCTTAAATTCTATTTTAGCCCCGAACCGATCGCCTATGGCTCTTATCATAAACACAGGCAGAACAAGCATTCTCTTTGCTCTTGTGGGCTGGGTAATAAGGCGGTAAAACCACTCTAAGCCGTGGTTTATATAAAACTCGGGCGCTCTTTTAACGTTTCCGCTCATAACGTCAAAGCTTCCGCCGACGCCTATTATGATTATGGAGTTAAGCTCGTCCTTATGGTTGTAAATCCATTTTTCCTGTCTGGGAAAGCCCAAACCAACCAAAAGAATTTCCGGGTTAAGGCGGTTAATTTCGTCAATAACCTCCTTTTCCTCCGGTGAGCCGTCTTTAAAATAGCCGTGGTGAGAGCCTGTTATTGAAAGCCCTCTGTATTTACGCTGCATTTTTTGGCGTGCTGTGTCTGCTACGCCTTCCGCTCCGCCTAAAAAATAGACAGTGTTGACAGTTGTCTTTATTTTGGAAAAAAGTGCCTGAATAAGGCCGTAGCCCGCTACCCTTTCCTTAATTGGGTTGGGGTAGAACTTAGAAGCCTTAACAATGCCTATTCCGTCGGGAATAAGAATGTCTCCCGAATTTAAAACCGTCATAAACTCCCTGTCCTTTTGAGCCGCCATAACCATTTCCGGATTTGGGGTATATATTACGGTTTTTCTGTGCTCATTAAGGGCTATAAGGGTTATGCCCAAAGCCTCGGTCATAGATATGTTGTTAAAGGGTACGCCCATTATTTTAGTAATTCCTGCCATATTGCGTCATCTCCCGTATTATGCTTTTCTAATAAGCTCTTTTAACAGCTTGTCATTTTTCTTTGCTTTAGTTATAAGGGGGGTGGTTTTTTCTTCAAGAGACTTTTTAGTCTCGTCTAAGTTGTTTAAAATTTTATCCGCAAGGCGGACTATATTTGCGCCCAAAAGGCGGTCTGTTCTTATATCGGCGGCTTTTTCCATTCCCAATGCGTCTAAATAATATTCAACCTTGGGGTCATAGACTATGCCCAGCATAGGCACGTTTTTAACAGCTGAAAATATAAGAGAATGAAGCCGCATCCCTATTGTCAGAGTAAGCTCGCCTACAATCGCCATAACCTCTTTCGGTCTGTAGGAACGGCTTAAAATATAGCTTTTTTCCTCCATTTGGCTGCAAATCTTCCCTGAAACCTCAACATCCGTTGAATACTGCATAGGTATGAAGAGAATATTGTTTCCGTTTCTTATAAGTCCGTCGCAGGCTATGGCTATTTCTCTTAAATATTCATCGCCGTATTTTGCCTTTTTCCAGTCTCTTACGGCTACGCCTATTAAGGGCTTGTCTGTGGGGACGCCCTCATATTCGAGGATTTCCCTTGCCGTTTCACTGCTTTCGCTCTCAAGGTTAAAAGCCGGGTCGGCGGTTACATAGGTAGGGGGAGCTGTTACGCCCATAGACACAAGGTCGTTTAGTGAGGGCTCTTCTCTTAGGGTTATAATGTCAACCTTATTTACGACTTTCCCAATAAGCTTACGGTTTTTATCTTTGTTTACAGGGCCTATGCCGTTGGCGTAGACCATTACACGCTTGCCCAAAAACTTTGCAAGCTTAATAATTCCCAAATAATATATAAGGGAACGTGTACTTGAAACGTCCTGAAGGAGAGTGCCGCCGCCGGAAACAACCACATTGCTTTTAAGAACGGCAAAAAACACCTTAAAGGCGTTAAAACGCTGTACGGCGTTAATTCCATATTCTGTTTTGGTAAATTCCGGGTCGAAGGACAGGGCTGTTAAGCGGACGGGCAAATTCATTTTTTCAACCCCCTCTTTAATGGCAAGAAGGGTTGCCTCGTCGCCGCAGTTTCCGTAGCCGTGATAGCCCGTTATAAGCACTTCCGTCATAGAAATTCTTCCTTTAATCAATTAGTCTGTTTCTTATTTACTGCCGCTCTGTACCAAAATGACATTAAAACTGCGGCAAAAATCCAAAATTCCGTTGACATAAGGGGTACTTCGAAAATGTTTTCCACAAGGTTGTGAACAATAATTCCGAAAAGTCCGCTCATTATGCCTATTTTTAAATATTTATGCTCCGCAGAAAGCTTAACTGCTCTGACGGAGTTTAAAAACACCTGATACATAAGGAAAACGAAGGCTATAAGCCCCACAACTCCCGTTTCTATCATTGTTTTTAAATAATAGTTATCCATATAAAATGTTTCCATATATTCGTCGGCTACCAAATACTGCATACCGTGGTTTATAGCCACCGCACCGCCGAAATGACCTAAGCCCACACCTGTCAGCTTTCCGTAAGACCATACCTTTAAGCCGTCTATCCAACGGATAAGTCTGCCGCCGTTCATAGATGACTCTATATAGTCTGCACTGAGCATATAGCTTATTCTGTTGCCCACTTCGGGAACAAGAAACGCCGCCAAAACCGCAAGTATAATTACGGGAGCTAAAAGCTTTGGGTTATAAAATAAAACAAAAACTATAACCGCAACCATAAAGCCCATCCATGCACCTCTTGAAAATGTAAAGACAAGAGCCGCGCACATACACAGCAGGAAAAAGCCGTAAAGAGCCTTTTTAACCTTAGCGGTTTCCTCTAAAAACAAGCCTACGCCTATGGGGATTGTCAGCGTGAAAAGCCCGCCCAAAACATTGGGGCTTGTAAGTATTGAATAAACCCTTGTTCTTACCCCTGCTTCGTTATGGTCAACCCACGAAGCAGGCATAGGAGCTGCAACGATATACTGATAAATGCCGTGAAGAGCCATTATGCTCAGAACAACAAAAAGGCAGATACACAAATCCTTTGCAATTTCATCGCTGTCGCAGAGCTTAAGCACCAAATAAAACCAAAATATATATTCACATACCGCTCTCATACCCTCAAAGCCTATGGTTCTGTCAGGTGAAACAACAAAATAACAGCCGAACATCACCGCAAGAAAAATAAGAACAGGTATGTTTAAGGGGCTTGTAACGTATTTTCTGCCCTTGTGGTTATAAGCAAAGTCGAAAACAAGAAGCAGAAGCATAGCAAAGAAATAAAGCTCGTCCCAAGGGCCTGCCAAAACCCCGGCGGTTTTTCTTATAATTAAATCCGTAAAGGGGTAGGCTGTCAAAATGCACAGGAACACAGTTTTTTTGCTGACTATAAAATGTACAAAGCGGAAGAAAAAGCTGTTTTCCAAAACAGGCATAACTTTATCGCAAAGCTTGCCGAACAAGCCCAAAACAGCATTGAAAAAAGCCGTTAAACCGCAGCTTAAAACGCCGTAACCTCTGTAAAGATACGCCCTTAACAAGCCGTAAAAAAAGCTTGATTTAAAGGCGTTTCCCACAGAAGTCAAAACCTTTTTCGTTCTGCTTTCGCCGTATTCATTTGACAGAGGCAACAGCAAGTATGCCGCAAAGCTGTCTTTTATCATAATAATCACTGCCTTTTATTCAGCCTCGGCAAAGCTTGACATATTGCCGAACATAGTCTGTTGGTCTACACTGTCAGCTTCGTCTACGGGCACAAACTCAATGTTTCTTACCTTTGAGTTGCCCTCAAACTGCTGAGTTTTGAGAATGAATGTATAATTTACTCTGACCTCCTGCTCCCCTGCCTTAAGAGTAACCTCAGAGGGGTTTACCTTGTCTCTTATGATTACGTGGAGATCCTTCCAAAGGGGGTGCTGGGTTAAAACGGCGTTGCCGTCGGAGTCTACGCCGATATAAGCCGAAGGCTCAGCCTCAACGTAAACTATTTCACCTGTGGTCTGCTTTCCGTTTGCCACAAGCTTATCTCCGGGCTGTAATATGTCCACGGTTTCGGGCACAACCTGATTTGCATAAAGCTCCACATACATATACTGCTCTTCCGAAAGAAGGCTTGCATCGCCTACGTTTCGGCTGCTTGACGTTATTCTGTAAACAACCGCAATTACAACCGCCGCAATTATTATTAAAACAGCAGCGTCTACCAAATTAAATTTTTTCATCGTTTATTACCTCGTTATAAATTTTAATGTGTCTCTGAGCCATAGATTTAAGTGAAAAGTCCTTTTCTATTTTATTATAAAAGGCTTCTCCTGTTTTTTCTCTTAAATCCTTGTTATTTAAAAGCTTATATATATTGTCGGCAAGAGCCTTCGGGTCGCCTGTAGGCGACAAAAAGCCTGTTTTGCCGTTTTCTATCATTTCCACAACGCCCCCTGCCGCCGTAGCCGCAGTGGCTTTCTTCTGTCTGCCGCCCTCCAATAAAGCATAGGGAAAGCTTTCCGAATAGCTCGAAAGCACGTTTACGTCAAGGGCGTTATAAAAGCTGTCAATATCCTCATAAGGAACATTCCCTAAAAAGCAAATGTTTTTAAGGTTGTGATCCTCAACATATGCCTTTAAGTCCGCCTCGTCGTCTCCGCTGCCGGCTATAAGAAAGCGGCAGTTTCGACATTTACCCTGAAGGGCTTCAGCCGCCTTTATAAAAACGTCTACGCCCTTAACCTTTTGAAAACGGGCAGCTATGCCCACTAAAAGCACATTTTCCGGCAAGCCCGGGCAGTAGGTCTTTAAAAACTCCTCTTTGGGCATAACGGGAGGAATATTTTCCATATCAATGCCGTTATAAATAACCTTAAGCTTCTTGGGGTCAAAGCCTCTTTCATCCATCATATCCCTAAAAGCCTTTGTAACGGTGAGAATACACGAAAACCGTCTCAAAGCAAAGGCGTTTATGGGGGTGTAGATAAGGTTCTTTTTAAAGCTGCCTGCAAAATCAAGCTTATAGTCGGAGTGAAGGGTTGTTATCATAGGTGCTTTTACACGCTTTCTGATAAACACCGTAATATAATTTGCTCTTGCTCCGTGACAATGAACCAAATCCGCTCCGCTTTCGTTTATATAATCGGCTATCTTTTTAAAAACCCTTATGTCATAGCGTTTTTCCTGAGGAATTATTTTCACGGGAATACCCAAAGCCCTTGCTTCCTCAGTAAATATGCCCTCCATAATGCACAGCAGAGAAACATCTGTATTCAGTTTTAAAAGGTTTTTAAGCAGCGACAAAACATGAGTTTTAGCTCCCCCTGTGTCGCCGCCTGAGATGAAGTGAATTACTTTCATTTAATTGTTTCCTTTATAATCAGTCTTTCTTGCCATTACTATATTATATACTTTTATCACAATAAAACAAATAACTACCCCTGCCGCAGCCCCACCGGTATCCGCCGCCACATCCCACAGAGTAGATTCCCTGTCGGGCACAAAGCTTTGATGAAACTCATCCGTCAAGCCGTAAAAGCAGCACAAGGCAATGCTCAAAGCCGCAGTCCGGAAGTCCCTTACGCCTCTTAGCCTAAGCTCCGTAAAAATAAGAATTGCCAAAACAGAGTAAAGAAAGCAGTGAGCCATAGAACGGACGTTTTCCGCAATAAAATCGTCAATATAGGTTATGCCGTAGTCCGTTACGTTTTCGGATATTTTTTTTGTCACCTTTTTCTGCTCCGAAACCACATATCCGCTGAGCTTAGATGAGTCCTCTCCGGCTTGGCTCGAAAAGGCAAATATAACCGCCATATGGGCTATAATCAATATTAAAAACAGTGTTTTGAGGTTCTTCATAAAATCACCGTCATATATTATTTATTAAGTATTTCCGCAAGCTTTTCCGTCAAAATTTTTCTCTCGTATTGTTCGATTACGGCTCTGTCGCCTTTAAAGGTCAGACTTCCCTCTTCCCACTGCTTATAGTAGGCGAGAAGATTTTTCTTTGCTCCGTCCTTGCTTTCGGTGTCGGAGACTGAGCCGATTTTGCTCTTTTCGACTAAGTCCTTAGCCACACCGTTGGGAAGAAGTGCCAAAACAGGGCGGTTCGTGTTCATATATTCAAAAACCTTGCCTGTGTAAAAGGCATCAGCCCCTCTTCCGCCCCCTTCTATAAGCAGGAGACTGTCGGCTGAAAGCTGTCTTTTTATGCACTCATCGTGAGGAACATACCCCACTATTTCAACAACGCCTTTAAGACCGAAGCCGTCAATTTGGGCTTGAAGCTTATCCTTATGATAATTGCCTATAAGCTGAACCTTAATTTTGTTTTTATTTATTTTTCCCTCGGCTATAAGCTCCGAAAGAGCTTCAAAGAATATGTCGGGCTTTCTTCTGCCGTAAAGAGCACCTGTATAAACAAGTGTAAAGACGCTGTTTTTAGGTGGTGTTAAATTAAGCCCTTCAAAATCGTCTTTGTCATAGCCGTTTGGAATAACGAAAAAGTTGTCTCCGGAAATACCGTTGTTTTTAATGAAGTTTGCCCTCATAACAGGTGAATTGGCTATGAGCCTGTCTGCTGTTGTTACAACACTGTGTTCCATATTCTTTTCTATTTTGGTTCTGACAGGGTTATAGGGTGCGTCTAATGTATAGGGGTTATTCGTCCATTCGTCACGAAAATCAACAACCCACTTAAGCCCTGTTTTTTTTTAATATAAAGCCCCAAAAGGTGGTCGGAATAGGGCGCAGAGGTTGTATAAACGCAGTCTATGCCCTCTTCCTTAATTATTTCAAGAGCCTTTTTTCTTGAAGCCTTATACCAAAAATATGCCGAATCGGGAATAGTCAGCTTCCCCATAACCTTTCCGGGTATTCTGAAAGCACCCTTAAGCTCGGGGGCTTCATAGGGCTTTGTTCTGTAAATTTTAATTCCTTCGGGAATATCCTTTAAAAGGGTTTCGTCCTTAACGGGCATATTCCCTGCGGAACGTGTTAAAACAACAGGCTCCCAGCCGAATGAGCGCAGGTGCTTCACAAACTTAACGCTTCGCTGAACACCTGAGCCGCCCATAGGGGGAAACTGGTTTGCTATAATAAGTACCTTTTTCATTTGTTTCTGCCGTCTCCCAAAAGCATATATTTAAGTCCTGCTTTTTCAACTGTTTCTCTGTCGAAATAATTTCTTGTGTCTAAAATTGCGTCGCCTTCCATAAGCTCCTTAATCTTGTCAAAGTCAAGATCCTTAAATTCCTTATGGTTTACACAGAGAATAACCATTGACGAACGGTAGCAGGCAGCATAAACGTCACGCATACAACCTACCTTTTCGTTTGCATGGGGGTCGCAGGCATTAACAGCAACCTTCTCCTTCTTAAGCATTGACCAAAGCTTCATAATAGGCGACTCTCTTACGTCGTCTATGTCGGGCTTATAGGTAACGCCCAAAAGCGTAATAAGCTGGCCGTTGAAGCCGCCCAATGTGTCTTTAATCTTTTCAAAAACATATTCGGGCATAGAATCGTTTATAAGTCTGCCCTGATTAATAAGAAGGGCATTTTTGCTCTTTTCAACCAAGAACCAGGGGTCAAGGGCTATACAATGACCGCCTACACCTGGCCCGGGTGAATGAAGGTTTACTCTTGGGTGTTTGTTTGCAAGTGAAATAACCTCCCATGCGTTTACTCCTAATTCTTCACTCATTTTTGCAAGCTCGTTTGCAAGAGCAATATTAACGTCTCTGAAGGTGTTTTCCATAAGCTTGCACATTTCAGCGGTAGTAGCTGTGGTTATGCAGATTTCACCCTCGCATATATCCTCATAAAGAGCCTTAACAGCCTGTGCCGACTCGTCATTAATACCGCCCACGATACGGCTGTTTGTTCTCAGCTCATAAAGCACCTGTCCGGGAAGTATTCTCTCGGGCGAATGGGCAACATAAACCTGAGTACCCATTTCAAGACCCGATTCACTTAAAATAGGCAGCATAAGATCCTCAACTGTTCTCGGAGGCGAGGTTGACTCCAAAATAACAATATTTCCCTCTCTTAAGTTAGGAACGATTGAACGTGTAGCTGTTTCAACATAACGCATATCCGCTGTTTTATCCGGGTTAATAGGTGTGGGAACAGCTATGATATATACGTCGCTGTCCTCGGGGCACTCTGTAGAACCTGTTAAGTTGCCGCTTTCAACAACCTGTTTTACAAGCTCCTTAAGACCCGGTTCTTCTATAATAATTTCTCCCCTGTTAAGGGCGTTTACAGCCTTTTTGTTTACGTCAAAGCCCACAACCTTATGACCCTTAGAAGCAAACATCGCCGCAGTGGGAAGACCCACATAGCCTATACCAATAACGCAAATGTTTTTCATGGTTATCTTCCTTTCTTTATTAGTGTTTCATTTTGTTTAAAATCATTTTCAATTCGTCTTTAACCTCTCCGCTTAAAATTAAAGAGGCAAAATATATAATCATACCTGCAATAACAAGACCCGCCAAAGTCAAAATATTCACCGGCAGGAAGTGTTTTAATACCGTCAAAACAACAAACATTAAAACACCGCTGCCTATAATTCTGAAATAGGTCTTAAAGGGCAGGTGAAATTTCAATAGCTTTCTCGTGCCGTAACGGGCAAGGAGGAAGTATACAAAGAAGCCCGCAAATGTGGAAACTGCGGCGGTAATTATGCCGAATTTAGGCACGAAAATCAGGTTTATAACAACATTTACAACGCCGCCTATAAGGCTTCTGTAGAATATCTGCTTTGTCAGCGAGTTAAGCTCCCAGCCCTTTATGCAGTATTCCGTCACCGCCAGGAAAAGCATACCCAGAGCCACAGGTCCCATTATTATATGCCCTCTTAAATATTCCGGGGCAAACAGTGTTCCGCTTATAACGTCGGATAAGGCGAATACGCCGCAGACTGCCGGAACACCCAAAAGCAGATACATTCTGACAGCTTCGTTTACAAGCTCCGCCGCCTGTTTCTTTCTGCCTTCAGACCACGACCTCAGAATTGTGGGGTAGCTGCCCCTTATAACCGCCGCCGAAAGCATTGTGAAAGCCGAGGAAACAAGTGAATAGTTTGTGGTGTAAATACCGGCTTCCGCTTTACCGCTGAAGAAGGTAATTATATAAACGTCGGACTTGTTAAGTATCTGTGTTGTAATCAAGTTTCCCATAAGGGGAAAGCCGTAGGCAAAAAGGTCTGCAAAAACCGCCCTGTCAAAGCTTGAACGGCTTATATATTTAGCCATTTGAAGCTTATATGAGCCGAAAACCGTTGAAAACAGGTCTAACAGACAGTAGCTTATGAATATAAACTCTACACGACCGCCCCACAGCCTTGTAAACAGCAGCAGTAGCAGAAGCTTTCCGCAAATGTTCACTACGGAAAGAAAGAGATTTGTTTTTGCCCGTCTGACCGCCGCCAGCATAGCTATTACAAGCTGTGCGGAGCTGTAGGTTATAAACATAAAGCCGGCTGAAACAAGAACGGGCATAGGGTAGCTTTCCAAAAACGCCGCTCCCGAATTTTTAATAAATATAAGGAAGACCGCCGCCAAAAAAATTATTGCAAGGTTGACCCTTATCCAGGAGAAAAACGCCGTAGAATAAAACTCCTTAAGTCTGCCCGATATTTCATATTTATTTATATAACGCATAACGGACTGAACAAGCCACTGACAGGCAAACATAGCCGCCGTCGTAACGGCTATATTAACCGTTGAATATACGCCCATAAGCTCCGGGGCATATATCCTCGACATCGCCGAGACTGTCAAAACCCCGACCACGCCCTCACAGCCCTTGGCAAGCATATATATAATTGTGTCTTTTGCCATAGCGTTTTTGCCTTTAGTCTGTTCCATTGCCGAAAACTCCTTGTTTTCCAGTTTTAAGATTTCTGCTTAAAACCATCCATATAAAAACAATTATACTATAAATCTCAAAAAAGGTCAATTGTTTTATTGACTTAGGTGTGGACACAATGCGCATATTATATTTTTACAAAAAATCAAGAACGG
>JAJPZT010000094.1 GCA_021204175.1 Clostridiales bacterium
AACAGCCCCTTATAGGGGCAGAGCAAGCCACCGGCTAAGCCGGTGGTCTTGACTTTACATATCTTTTTCCTTAAAAGCCTTATAAGAAAGCCGCAAAATTTATTAAAAATTTGTTAAAAATATGTTGACAAAGATTTCTTGCTGTGATAAAATTGTGTTAAATAAAGGAATGATATTTAAGTTTTGGGGTTTACATGCTTTTTATCTTAAATTATTAATTCTTTATTATATGAAAATTTTATACTTAGCAAAGGCTGCGAAAGCTTCCGACGCAAAGCTAAGAGTCTAAATCTTATTTTTAAGATATGACAGTCTGGCCGCATTCAAGAGCAGGTGTTGTATTGTTTTAAAAAGAGCTGAGGCGCTTTTTTGGCAATATAACATAGGCGTGTTCGAATGTGGTCTTTTTTAGTTTTTAATTTCGGTTTATCTGCTTCTTCAGCCCTGCAGAGGTGTAAAACCGGAAAACGTTAAACTTATATCTTAAACTTAAAAAAGGAGAGATGAGGCAATGAAAAAAACTTTTTAAGTGTTGTTACAGCGCTGACCGCAGCGGCTGTTATGACCTGCAACGCTTTCGCTTACGCACCTTCAGCATATGACGGAAAGTCTTATGAAAGCGTAGGCTATACTTCAACTGACCCCGACGGCGAAATTAACCTTGCCGTAATTGCAAACGGTAATGTTTTCATCGGCAACGACGGCAGTTCAATGTACATTCAGGGCAGTATTTATTCAAACGGAAATATCTATGTTAATAACGGCGGCGGAAACAAAGTTGACGGTCTTCTTATTTCGGGAACGGAAGGCACTCTTGACAGCGGATACACTATAGTGGCTGACCGTGAATGCAGCGGTTATATTCACTTTGCCGATGACGGAAGCGTTACAAACGCTTTCAGCACAACTCTTGAATATGAAGGCTACATTAATGACGATAATACAAGCTTTGAATGCTCCTACACTGATTATACAGTTCCTGCAATTGCAAATTTAGTTGATGAGGAAACAGCAAACCAGTGGAACCCCGGCGCAATAACAGTAAGTCAGGACACTTACTATAAAAAATTAAATGCTTCAGGCGCAGGTCTTATAATCAACGCTACAAACAATGACGTAACTATTGTAATAGATGCGCTTTATGCAGACAGCAACCCCGAAATTTTAACAGTGGGAAGCAACAAAGTCAACATTTATATTAATGACTTTTATAAGAACGGCACACTTACCAGCGAAATGAACTTCGCTGTTGTAAGTCAGGATGTTTATAACAACACATATTTCGACAGATTTTGTATTACCGATGTTGAAGACGCAAAGGACTATTTTGAAACCTTCGGCGACCCCACGAACACCAATGTTTATATTAATTCTTCAACAGATTCCGTTGTATTTACAGGCGGAGCAATCTGCGGAAATATTTATTCAAACGTAGACAGCTTAACAATTGCCGGTTCTGCTGAGGTTTTGGGCAATATTTATTCAGGAGCTTCAACCTTTACAATTACAGGCGGCGGAACATTTGTTGAAGGTGCGGTTTGCGTACCCAACGCCGACAGCCGGGTTATAGACTCCGGTACTCTTATCGGTCAGCTTCACACAAATACTATTCATATGAACGGTGCGGGTAGCATTTATTATAAGGCTGACTTAGGCGGCGTAACTGCTATTGAAGAATCAACAACAGAAGCTACTACAGAGGGTGCAACAGAAACCACAACAATCGACACAGAAACAGTTTACGGCGTTTTAGGCGCAAAGGTTATTTGGTATGATGTAAACGGCGATACTCTCAGCGACGGCTATGAGCTGGGCAGAATTAAGCTTGCAGGTCACACACCCGACGGTGAAGGTCACGATAATAAAGACGGTATTACTAACTCAAGCCTTCACTATACTGTTCTTAATGAAAGCACACATATTATCATACAGACGAACAGCTTACAGAAGCAGACTGGAATGAAGCTGTAAGAAGAGTAAAAGCTATCTACGAAATTTCTCAAAAACATCTCGACAGCAACACATCAGGCGAGAACGCTATCGAAACACCTACAGTATTCGGCAGAATCGACTCCAACGGATATAAGTCAAGTCTTACGGTTACACCTTATGCTCAGGATGAAATTCAGCAGGAAGCCGGCAAGAATATGTATGTCTGTATAGCCGACGGCAGCGGCAACATCACAGACGTTCTTATGATTATTGACGAAAGCGTTCAGTATTGGGACGACTATGACGGACTTATCACCCCCTATGTTTATAACTTCAGAAGCAACGGTTATATGACATATGACTCAATTCTTGGAGCATATAAAGACAGCTTTGATTATTGATTAAAGTAAAATCAGTATAATAAAAAAGCATTGACGGTTTTTAATCGCCAATGCTTTTTTTTGTGCAAGTTTTTTGTGCACACCTCCCCTTGAGGGGAGGTGTCAGCCGCACTGATTTTTTAAAAAATCAGTGCGGCTGACGGAGAGATGAAAATCTATATTTCCCTCAATAGAGTGACGCTATAATATCAGTACATCTTTCAATGCCCAGCTCGCCGCTGTCAAGGCAGATATGATAGTTATGAACATTGCCCCATTCCATATCCGTATGGAGATAATAGAATGTGCTGCGGTGTTTATCCTTATCTTTAATACGCTTTTCGGGGCTTTCCTTTCTTTCGCCGTATACATTTACAATTCTTTCGGCTCTCTTTTTAACGTCCGCATAAATGAAAACCCTTAAGCAGTCCGCCTTGTCACTTAAAAGCCAGTCGGCGCATCTGCCGATTATGACGCAGCTTTCCTTTGCAGCAATATCGGTTATTACCTTTTTCTGAATTTTCCATAAGTAGTCTTCAGTGCTTGTGTAGCTGTGCTTGCCTAAGCCCGAAAGACCTCTGGCGACTACGCTGCTTACTGAGGAATTTTCTGCTCTTTCCTGAATAAACTGCTCGCTTAAGCCGCTTTCCTCGGCTATTTTAAGAAGCAGCTCGTAGTCATAACAGGGGATACCCAGCTTTTCGGCGACGGCTTTGCCTATGGTTCTGCCGCCGCTTCCAAATTCTCTGCCTATTGTAATGATTTTAGTCATAAAAAACAACCTCCTTTATTGCTTATTGAAGTGAGTTAATTTTATTTTTAAATGCTCTCTTAAACATTAAAACACCGCAGATTAGTGTAATTGTTTCGCCTATGAGAAATGCCCACCAAATCAGAGACACGTTTTCCGCACCCGTTGCGAATTTAGCCAAAAGCCACGCCGAGGGAATTACGAAAACAACCTGTCTGCCTGCGGAAATGACAAGAGACTCGATTCCGCATTCCACTGCCTGAAAAATGCCCTGAAGAGCTATGTTTAAGCCTGCAAAAATCAGTGCAAGGGAAACTATTCTTATACAGCCTATACACAAATCATAGGTAACGTCCGAAAGTGAAAACATAGAAGTAATTACAGGGGCAAAGGCTTCTATTAAAACAAGACCCAAAACCATAAGGAAGGTTGTGTAAATAAGTCCGTATTTAATACCCTCTTTAATACGCTTTCTGTTTCTCATTCCGTAGGCGAATGAAACAATAGGGGTAATGGCGTCTCTCATACCGAAAGCGGCAAAGGTTATAAGCTGCTGAATTTTGCAGTAAAGTCCGTAAACCGTTACGGCGTTTTCGCCAACCTCGTTTATCTGACCCAAAACCATATTGAGACCGCAGGTCATAAGAGACAGCAGAGCCTGTGAAATTATGGCGGGAAGCCCTATTGCATAAATTTCCTTAATAATCTTCAGCGATGGCTTTATATATTTAAGGCTCTTGTCCACGTCATTGTCAAGCTTTAAGTGGAAGCCGAAAGCCACAGCCGCAGAGGCAATCTGACCCAAAACCGTAGCATATGCAGCACCCTTAACACCCATTTCGGGACAGCCGAAAAGACCGTAAATAAATATAGGGTCGAAAATTATGTTTACAACCGCACCTGTAACCTGGGCAGTGGTGGAACAGACGGAATGACCCATTGACTGAAGAACCTTTTCGAACACCGAGAAGAAAATGATACCGAAAGAAACGCAGCAGCAAATTCTCAGGTAGTCAATCGCCATAGTCAAAACGGTTTCGCTGATTGCTCCGCCTGCACTTTGTGAACGTACATAAGCCGGAACTATTGCCAAGCCGAAAATAATGAAAATTACGTAAATAACTATACCTAAAAAGATTGTGTTTCCCACTGTTCGGCTGGCTTTGTTTTTGTTGCCCTGACCTAAGCTTTTTGAAATAAGGGCGTTAGCACCTACGCCTGTACCTATTGCAACCGCAACCATTAAAAGCTGAATGGGAAAGGCAAGCCCCAGCGCCGTCAGAGCCTGTTCGCCGCCCTCTGACATTTTCGACAAAAAGGCGCAGTCCACTATGTTGTAGACAGCCTGAAACATCATCGACAAAACTATGGGCAGACCCATTTTTGCCATTATGCTTTTAACCGGTGCTGTGGCAAGGGCACTCTTGTCGTGCTTGCCCTTCTTCTTTTCTTTAACCTCCATTTTAACAAAATCCTCCTTCTGATACTTTTTAATATACTTTAAAACACAAAAAAAGTGTGTGACATAGCAGCCGGATTTATGCTGTTATGCCACACACTGTAGTTTTATTTTATAAAATATTTTTTCGAAAGTCAATTAGTAAATTTCCACAAAATTATAATTTCTTATAACAGGTCATTTTTTAATTATCATAAAAACTTAATAATTTATGTTATTGACATTTTCAAAATATATAAATATAATATTT
>JAJPZT010000074.1 GCA_021204175.1 Clostridiales bacterium
ACAGCCCCTTATAGGGGCAGAGCAAGCCACCGGCTAAGCCGGTGGTCTTGACTTCTGCGGAACAAAATGCCTCTCCCTTATTTACACAGGCATAAACCGCTTTCGGGTTTTCCGCTGTCATTTGCATAAAAGGATATTTTATAATTACGGGAGTGTTTCCCCCAACACCTAATTCAAAAAAGAGTATGTGAAGATTTTTATGCCGACGCATAAAGTCGGAATAACGCCCGGCAGCTTTGTGCCAGCCTTCGTCTTCAACAAAGGTACCGTCGCAGCGGAGATTCATTGCCATAGGCGCTCCGCAGACAGGGCAGCGGGGAACGAGCTCCGAGGGGATTTTCATATTCTTCTGTTCGTTTACCATCTGTCTGACAGCTTCTTCATTGTCATAGGTTTTGTTGTGACAGGGTTTTGAACACTGCCACAAGCCGTAGTCGCCCTGTGTATAAAACAGTCTTTTTTTATCAAAGCCTGCCTTTTGAAACTGGTGGTCAACGTTGGTGGTTAATACAAAATAGTCCTTATCCCTTACAAGCTCAAGCAGATCTTTATAGGGCTTTCCGGCTTTCGGCTCATATCTGTTTATATAAATATGCCTTGACCACCAAGCCCAATATTCCTCTAAGGTGTTGAAGGGATAAAAGCCGCCTGAATACATATCGGTGATACCGTATTCTCTGTGAAAATCGGAAAAATATTTCTCAAAACGCTCTCCGCTGTAGGAAAGCCCTGCGGAAGCGGAAAGACCTGCCCCTGCCCCTATAACAACGGCATCGGCACTTTCAATTTCGTCTTTCAGTCTTAAAATTTGCTCATTTAAGCAGCTTTCCGTATATTTTAAAGTCGATCTCCTTAAAAACATTGAATATCACCTCAATTTTACTTTGCTTTTCTTCTCTATATTCCTTTACTGTTTTAACGGCAATTTCTGCCGCCCTTTCATTGGGAAAATGAAATTCTCCGGTTGAAATGCAGCAGATGGCAAGACTTTTGATGTTATTTTCCTCCGCCGCTTCCAAACAGGAGCGGTAGCAGGAGGCGAGCAGACTTTCGTCTTTCTTTGTAAGTCTGCCGCCTACAATTGGGCCCACAGTATGGATAACATAATCACAGGGCAGATTAAAAGCCGGTGTAATTTTTGCCTTGCCTGTTTCCTCCTCGTACCCCTGAGCTTTCATAAGCTCTGCGCAGGCTTCACGAAGCTGTATTCCGGCATAGGTGTGAATTGCGTTGTCGATACAGCCGTGGTTGGGGCAAAAGCACCCCAGCATACGGGAGTTTGCGGCGTTTACAACTGCGCCGCAGCGAAGGGTTGTTATATCTCCTCGCCAAAGATAAATATTCTCCTGTACGGGTTTTAAATCAGCAAGGTCTGTAATGCCCTTTCGCCTTGTTTCCTCCCGCAAATACTCATCCTGTATTTTCAAAAACTCCGAATCTGCCTTTCTCGGCATACGGATATTAAACAAAGCTCTTAAAAGCCGTTTTTGTTCGTCTGAACCTTTGGGAATTTGAATTTCTCCGTACCGGCTGTCCTCCGAAATAAGATATTTAATTAAATACAGTCCTTTTTCCGCCTGTGTCATTGTTATCCCCTCTTTTCGATAGTCTGTTTAGGGCAAATCTGCGCACATCTGCCGCAGCGGAGACACCTGTTTTGGTCAATTATAACAGGAACGCCTGAAATGTCAATACATTTCTGAGGGCAGACAGAATAGCAGAGCTTACAGCCTATACACTGATTACCTACAAAATAGCCCCTTTCGACTGTTTTCGGCTCACCTATTGTTATGCTTTCACGCACAACCTTTGAGGGGTCGCTTATGTCGAAAAATTCACCCTCTGCTTCATAAAGCCTGAAAACCTCTAAGGCGCTTCTTGTGTCACCGGGATAAATTTTCTGCATATATGTATTTTTCTCGAAAATATCATTAAGCTTTTCGCTGCCTATATTTTGAATTTTGCCTCTGAGAGAAACAGACATTTTGTCCTTAACGGCTGAAAGAGCAATGAAGCCCTGCTCTTTAAGCTGACTGTAAAAAGCCTTTCCCTTTGCCGTCAGAAAATATACTCCCTTTTCGTCCCACAGCATCATATCTATAGTACGGATTTGAGGGTGTCCGTCACCGCCTATTGTAGCCACAGCTGCCGAATGAATTTCCTCAACCAATAACTGTAAATAGTTTTTCTCTGCCATACCTTCCGCCGCCTTTCAAAAAACCGTTTAATTAGAACTCATAAGGGGGATTGCCCGAAAAATCACAGATTACGCCATGAGCGTCCTTAAGATAGAAAACCTCGAAAATAGGGTTTTCCGCTGTCTGATACTGACCCTTTACTATGGGGTTTTGAATGCACATTTCCTTTGCAGCCATATTGTTTTCAAAAACAGCTGTGCCGTGAAGACGAATCCAAGCATATGAGGGGCTTGAAACGGAAATTTCGATTTCGGGATTTTCCTGCATATCCTTATAAACGTCCTTTGTATTGTTTGTGCAGAACCACATTTTTCCGTCCATTTCGCCTGAGAACATAAAGGGACGGCACTTTGCCTTTCCGTCACGTCCTACAGTTGCCAAATACTGAACGGGATTAGCGTTTAAAAATTCAATAACCTTTTTCATAAATAAGTACCTCCGTTTTATAAATTTTTTTATAAGAAGAGTTGCATTTCTCTTCCTTTATGTTTATAATAAAGCTATAGGGAAAAAACGTCAAGTAAGCACAATAAAGTGCTATAGTTACCAAAAGGAAACTATGGAAAAACAAAAGGAGATACAGCTATGGAAACAAAAAAAGATATTGCTTTAAAGCCTTCAAAGGAGCTGCCTGCATGTCCTGTTGAAACAACTCTGACACTTATAGGGGATAAGTGGAAGGTTTTAATATTAAGAGACCTTATGCCCGGAACAAAAAGGTTCGGAGAATTGAAAAAGTCTATAGGGAGCGTTTCCCAAAAGGTTTTGACGGCTCAGCTTCGCCAAATGGAAGCCAGCGGACTTTTAACCAGAAAGGTTTTTCCTGAAGTTCCTCCCCACGTAGAATATACACTGACGGATTTGGGCTACAGCCTTAAACCCATTATGGACGCCATGTGGAACTGGGGAGAAAGCTACAAAGAAAGCTTAAAAATATAATGTACGCTAAAAAAACAGATGATGTTGCCGGTGCCGCCTGCTAAACTTAATAACTAAATAAAATCGGATTGACAAAGTAAGTTTTTAAAAATAACATTATAAAAAACAAAAAGGAGCAAAACATATGAAGCCTTTAAGTATAAGAACAGCAAATTTTACGGATTCAGTCATAAGAAGAATGACGAGAATTTCAGATAAATACGGAGCAATTAATTTGTCGCAGGGCTTTCCGGATTTCGATCCGCCGAAAGAAATTACAGACAGACTGTCGGAGATTTCATCGGAAGGACCTCACCAATATTCCATAACCTGGGGAGCGGAAAATTTCAGAAAAGCTATTGCTGAAAAGCAGTCAAAATATATGGGCATTGATATTGATTATAACAAAAATGTTGTTGTTACATGCGGAAGCACTGAGGCAATGATGGCGGCTATGATGTCAGTTGCAAATCCCGGAGACAGAGTTATAATATTTTCGCCCTTCTATGAAAACTACGGTGCGGATACAATCCTTACAGGAGCCGAGCCTATATATGTTCCCTTAAATCCGCCGGAATTTACGTTCGATCCGGAGGTTCTGGAAGCAGCCTTTAAACAAAACATAAAAGCCATAGTTCTATGCAACCCTTCAAACCCTTCCGGAAAGGTTTTTACATATGAGGAACTCACAATAATAGCCGACCTTTGCAAAAAATATGATGCCTACGTAATAACCGACGAGGTTTACGAACATATTGTCTACGAACCTAACAGGCATATTTATATGGCTTCTCTCCCAGGTATGTTCGAACGGACAATTTCCTGTTCTTCTCTTTCAAAAACCTACTCTATAACAGGCTGGCGTTTGGGCTATGTTATAGCCTCGCCGGAAATAACGGAATGTGTCAAAAAGGTTCACGATTTTCTTACGGTAGGCGCCGCCGCACCTCTGCAGGAAGCCGCCGTTGCAGGGCTTAACTTCGGTGAAAGCTACTATAAGACCCTCCGGGCAGAATACACAGAAAAGAGAAATATTTTCCTTAAAGGTCTGACAGACTTAAAAATACTGCACACCGAGCCCCAAGGCGCCTACTACGTTATGCTTGACATATCCCAATACGGCTATAAAAGCGACCTTGAATTCTGTGAAGCTATGGCAGAAAAGGTGGGCATAGGTGCTGTTCCCGGCTCAAGCTTTTTCAGAGAGCCCGTAAATAACTACATAAGACTTCACTTTGCCAAGAAAAATGAAACCCTATATGCCGCTCTTAACCGCCTTGAAGGTCTAAAAACAAAAATGCAGCCGAGCTCACACATTAAATGAAGATATAATTCCGCACTGTAAACTCCCGTTTGAGAAAGGCTCCATTACCAGGCACAGGCTTTCTTTGAGACCACAGCCGCAGTCATTTGGGTTTTGCCGTAAAAAGCACACAAAAAACAATTACATTCATTTTTTTATTATAGCTCTTTGCTGTTTTTTCGTCTGTACTTGTTTTGTTTTTTTAGCGGCAACGTTTATTTATTTTACTGCAAAAAGGGGATTTCTGCTCATTATTCTGAGCAAAAATCCCCTTTATTGTGTGGCAGGAAAAATAAAACCACCTGCTATGCAGGTGGACCCCAGCAG
>JAJPZT010000033.1 GCA_021204175.1 Clostridiales bacterium
GTTTTTCTCATAGCTATATTATACCATAATCTGAGCCATTTGTCCACACCCATTGACTTTCCTGCGGTCAAGGTTAAAATCACAAATCGTCAGATTTGTTTAATTTTCAACACTTTTATCATATTAACCTACATTCCGTAGTCAGTGTTTGTCAAATTATAATTGCCCGAACCCGTTAAAGTTTCATAAAGAACAGTATGAGACGCCATAACACAACTGCAAAATTTTACGCTGTCTGCGGATAATTTGCTTCCCTCCGAAACACTGTCTGCATATTTTGAAGCTTCTCTGAAGCCTGAACAGGCTCTTTCTATAAACGCTTTATGCTGAAGAGCCGTTTCAGGGGCTTCGGCTGAATTAAGCTTTTCTTCTATATTGTCTGCGGCGGCTTTGATTTTTGCCTCATCGGGGTTATTCCAGTCAATTGATTTTATTTCGGAGACAATAAAGGCACTTATATTTGAAATATAGCTGTCAAAGGCATACTCTTCATCTTCATCTGTCAGCCCTGCTTCTTTTGCTAAGGCGTAACAGTATTTCGGATTAATGTTTGTCGTCCCGATTATCTCTGATATTGCGGCTGCAGCCTCATCATCGCTATAGTCGGGAGTCGGGTGCTGCAGATACTCAGCTGCGTCTGCTGCTTTGGCAGCAAATTCATAATAAGCTTCTTCAGCTTCAAAAAAAAGCTAAAATTATATTGTATAAATCCTCGGAAAACAAATCCGGAAGAAGTTCCTCTGATGCTTTTTTAAAAATTTCAGTGATTTCACTGCCCTCAGATGTAACATTGTTTAAATCCGATCTGTCATCAGTAATCAAAAACATTTCGGCAATTCGTTCACGGCGATTATGTTCATCAGGCAAATATAAAGACAAAAGAGAATATATAACAGACTCTTGATATACTGTTTCGGCATTTTCTGTCAATTCAGCCATATCTTCCTTATAGGAACTTTCTTCATCTGAGGTTTCGAGATAAACCGTTTTAGTTTCGCCGTTCCAATTCACCTTAAACCCCGCTGTTTCCACTACTGCTCTTAAAGGCAGAAGCATTGAGCCGTTTAAAATACTTGCAGGCACATCTAAAGAAACCTCTTCGCCGTTCATAAGAAAAATACTGCTTTCGGCAGTTATTAAAATTGCGCTTTCGCCATTTTCAAAGGAAGCTGTTTTAGTGTCTGCGTCCCAGCTGATTTCATAGCCCAGCTTTTCAAAAACTCCTCTTATGGGTATTAAGGTTCTTCCGTCAACTATGACAGGCTTCTGCTGAGAAAACTCCACCTCTTCTCCGTCAAGCTCCACCCTTATATCCGAAGCCCAAACCTTTGTTGTAAGCATTAATAAAGCCGTTAAAAATATCACTCTTTTTTTCATATTTTTCCTCCTGTATAATTTAATAAGCTGATTATAACACAGTTTAACAAGGGTTTCAAATCTTTTATGGATTTTTACATTTATTATTAAATTTTTAAGTATGTTGCCATAACACCTTGACAGAGGTTATAAAAAAATAATATAATTAAAGAAAGCTTTTTATAAGCATTCTTTAATGCATTCTAAGGAGGAAAATAATATGAATTTACCGTTTGAGATTGATTTAAAGGGACAGGTTGCCGTTGTAACAGGGGGCAGCGGAGTTATAGGCGGAATGTTCTGCAGAGCGCTGGGCAAGTGCGGCGCAAAGGTAGCCGTTTTGGGACGCAGAGCCGAAAACGGAGCGCCTGTAGTAAGCGACATTGAAGCCGAAGGCGGAGAAGCTATATCCGTTTCGGCAGACGTTATGGACAAGGAAAGCCTTGAAAAAGCCAAAGCCGAAATTTTAGGCAAGTGGAGCAAAATAAACATACTTATAAACTGTGCCGGAGGGGCTGTTAAAAGTGCTGAAATTCCTCAGGACAGCTTTTCGGAGCTTAAAGAGGGAGACTTAAGCTTTTTCACCACCGATATGGAGAACATAAAGAGAGAGCTTGACCTGAATATTTACGGAACAATGCTTCCCACACAGGTTTTCGGCGAAGCTATGTTAAATCAGGAAAACGCCAACATAGTGAATATTTCAAGTATGAGCGCATATCTTCCTCTTACGAGAATACCCGGCTATTCCGCCGCAAAGGCGTCTGTTACAAACTTTACACAGTGGGCAGCGGCTTATTTTGCAAAAAGCGGCATTCGTGTAAACGCCATTGCTCCGGGCTTCTTCCAGACAACTCAAAACTACGCTCTTCACCACAACCCCGACGGAACACCTACCCCCAGATGTCAAAAAATAATCAACGGCACTCCTATGGGCAAGTTCGGCGAGCCCACAGACCTTGTAGGTGCTCTTCTGTTCTTAATCTGCCCTTCAAGCTCCTTTGTTACGGGAACAATTCTTCCTGTTGACGGCGGCTTCAGCAGCTTCCCGGGTGTATAAAAAATGTAACCGTTTTTTCTTATAATTTCGGTTTTTAAATCTGTTTACAAGCACTATAAAAGGCTCTGCGGAGAAAACCTCTGCAAAGCCTTTTTTAATTTCAAAAATTATTTCAGTCTGTAATCACAGATTACATAGCTGCGTATGCGCCGTCCTTGATAACAACAGCCTTGGGAGCCTTTGAAGGTTCGCCGTCGTCTGACCAAGTAATGCCCTCGCCTGTAACGCCGTCAACAGAAATTGTTGTCATAACGCCTTTGATTGCGTCGCAAATGTCTGAAACTGACATGTCGGGAGTTACATCAGCTGCTTCGAGAGCTGCCTTAAGAACATAGATACAGTCATAGCCGTCTGCTGCGAACTGTGTGGGAACTTCGCCGTAAGCGTCCTGATAAGCTGCTACGAAATTCTGTGTAAGCTCGTCCTCTGCGTCTGCTGCGAAGGGAGTAAGAAGCATTAAGCCCTCTGCAAGACTTGTGTCGAAGTTTTCAACAGTAAGGATACCGTCAAGACCGTCACAGCCGAAGAAAAGAGGTGAATAATCCATAGCCTTTGCCTGAGCAAGAACCAAAGAAGCCTCTGTATAATAGAAGGGAAGGAAAACAAGCTCTGCGCCTGCGTTCTTAGCCTTCTGAAGCTGAACAGTAAAGTCTGTCTTAGAGTCAGCTGTGAAAGCTTCTGCTGCTACGATTTCAAGACCCTGGTTAGCTGCTTCTTCAGCAAACTTTTCATAGATACCCGATGAATAAACATCTGATGAGTCATAAATAACTGCTACCTTTGAAGCAATGCCGTTTTCGCCGATATACTGAGCGGAAGCAACACCCTGGTTGGGGTCTGAGAAACAAATTCTGTAAGCATTGTCAGTAGCAATAGCTTCAACTGCTGAAGCCGAAGGAGTAATCTGGAACATATTGTCTGCTGATGACTCCTGGATAACTGCGATACAGGGGTTGGTTGTTACACAGCCAACAAGCATCTGCATACCCCAGTCCTTAAGGTTGTTATATGCGTTTACGCTCTTTTCGGCGTCATGCTCGTCATCTTCATACTTAAATTCAATCTGATAGCCGTTGATACCGCCTGCTGCGTTGATTTCTTCAACTGCGATTTCGGAACCTCTCTGTGCGTTGCTGCCGTAAACTGCTGCGCCGCCTGTAGTAGGTCCGATGCCGCCGATCTTAAATGTTAAACCGGAAGCGTCGCTTTCCGCTGTTTCAGCAGCTTCTGTGTCTGCTGTGTCGGCTTCACTGCTTGTGTTTGAAGAACCGCAGGCTGCCATTGAAAGAGCCATAACAGCCGCAAGACCGAGGCTTAAAAACTTTTTCATTTGAATGTTTCCTCCTTTTGGAAATTAAATAATCTTGTGCTGCTCTTTGCAAACATCACATACTATAAAAGTCGATTGCTGCGTGCTTCGCACTCCCACAATCGACCCTGTATTCGCACTCCGGGTTATCACCCTACGTTGCTCATACAGGTTAGGTTCTCTAATGTCCAATCATCTATGCAAGCAAGCTTGCCTATCTGATTGTCCATTGAAAACACTTTTATAGTATTTTACATTTATAATATACTTTTACAGACGTTTTGTCAAACATTTTTTGATAAATCCGCTTAATTTCTGTTGCTGTTGTATCAGACATACAATTTTACAAATCCAAAACAGCCTTTTCCTTATGTGAAAAGACCGTTTTGATGATACTTTTGCTTTATCCTAAAACCAATTCCTTAACCTGATTGTATTTGCTTTTAAAATACCGAAGGCACTGTCAAAGGTGTACTGACCTGTTTCCATTAATACCTTTATGTTGTTTGTAAGGTTCTCTATTATACCTTCAACTCTGCCTTCATTTCTTTCTCTTCTTGCTATTCCATAGCTCACATTACACATAGTCGTCACCCCTTCTTCAATTAATAACCCGGTAAAATTACAATCGTTTTACCGGGCTTTGCAAATATTACTCTTCCACAAGACGTCGATATTTAGAATATTCATTTTCGGGAATACCGAGGGCTTTCATAGCTTGTTCAAGTGTAAAATGCAGATTATTCATAGCATTTTTTAATAAAGATACCGTTGTCTTTTCTGTGCCTTTTATTTCTCCTCGTTTTTCAATACCATAGCTCAAATTACACATAGTCGTCACCTCATCTTCTATGAATTTTGTTATTGCAATATTAAAGTCATTCTTAATTATGTCTATTCTTTCACTGTGTGAAAAATCAACGGAGGTTATAGTATCAAGAAGCTTTATTGCTCCTTTATAGTTTTCGTCATTCCTATCGCCTAAGCAGA
>JAJPZT010000086.1 GCA_021204175.1 Clostridiales bacterium
GAGTACCCGAAAACCTACAACAGCAATGTTGCAAGGCGTCGGGTGCTTAGCCTACCCTCTTAACTTTTCGAGGTTCTTGTTGGTATATTTCAGCAGCCAATTCATATCAATCGCCGCTATGTCTACCCCTAAGATTTTGCAGGTGGGGATTTTAGATTTGTCTATTCTGCGCTGGAAAGCTGCACTCGCCTTGGACTGTGCACTCGTCTTGGACTGTCCGTTCTCCTTGGGCTTCACAGCAGCTTCTTCCTTGAATTGGGTTCCCTTTTCATATGTACTTTCCATCTTCTTCCCAGCACCCACACCATCTGCGGCTGCCGTCTTCTTATCTGCGCCTTTCGTTGTCATCGTACTTGGCATCCTCAATCCCCCACACATATGCTTGTGGCAACTCCTCGGTGTCCTGTCTACCATCTATCAGTTACAGCTGTGGACATTACCACAGCTTTCTTTTCATCTATCCAATGTCTGTGGCAATCACCACAGCCCTTTATCTCCATCTGCACATCTGCACTCATATTGTGCAATCCTTACAAAACATCTACCCCGTTTTTGTCTATTCCTTACAAACCGAAAATCAAGGAAAAACTGAGTTTATTTTTTGTTCTAATAGCACGTAAGGGGTCAAAATTCAGGGTTTCAGGAGGATTCCGGGACTTCCGTCTTCTCGCCCCTTGCTCCCAACCTCAAAAATCCTCATTTTTATTGTGCAACTTGTATAAATTTTACTCATTTTCTCCATCTTCATTTATAAGGAATAGCTAAACTGAGTTTATTTTTTGTTCTAATAGCACGCAAGGGAGTGTCAAATTATCTGTCGAACCTGCTGTCAAGGCAAGTGTCGAACCTACTTCTTTTTTTGAGACCTTACCCTGCGCTTAACAGAAGCCTTTTTTACCTCTAAATCACTGCCTTTTACAGTATAATTATAACCACCAGTGCTTACCGAAACACCGTTACTGTCAGACTGAATACCAGCCGTAATTGTACCATCTGTCGAAGCAGTAGTCAATTCTCGGTTTTTCCCATCCTGCACAGCATCGTCTCTGCTTTCCTTGTCAGTGTGTTCATCAGCTGTTTCATCCTCTGCCATCTCATACCGAGAAACCTTCACATCGTACCCAATCCCCAATGTGTCATCCTCTTTGTCAATCATATACGCTGACCGAATGGTTGACGCTGCGATCCTGTACGACTTAGGACTAAGCCGTGTGAGCATCCTGGCAACAGACTGCATAGAAGCAATCTCATCATCCTCCGCCCACTGTGCAAAATCCGCATCTGTTGGAACTCCAGGCGGAGTTGAGTCATCATTCTCCCCGAGCAGATACGCCAGCGAGACATTAAACACACCACATATCTGGTTTAATGTGCCAAATTCCGGCCTCCGGATGCCTCTTTCCCAGCCTGATATTGTGTACTTCGACACTTTCAGAATATCCGCCAGGTCTGACTGCTTCAAATTGGCTTCCAGCCGCAGCTGTGTCAGTCTCTCTTCAAACGTTGACATTTACGTTTTCCTCTCTTTCCTCCGCCCGGATAAATACTGTGTTTTTCAAAATAAAAACCCGCTATTATCCCTTGACAGTGTCATTGACACCTTGTATAATATGGTTAAGTTGAAACTTGAGTTTGTCTTATCTGCAAATAACCAGTACTTAAGTTGCAACCATATCATATAGGGAGGAAACGATTATGTTTGACCATGAAGCAGCCATCTCTATCGTAGCCAGGGAAATCAAGAATGACAGCCTTGATATCCGGCAGCACCTTGCCAACGTCTCAGACCTGGGCGACCACTACACCTTCACCGTGAAGAACCTCACAAAAAGAGATCTTGACCGGAGGAATTTCACAATTGATGTAGGCAGCGTCATTCTCTACGAGGGCAAGACCTACGTCTGCACCAGCTACACGACAACAAAGGTAGGCAGGAAGCTGTACCCGTGTATCACTGCAATGCTTGCAGAGCCGTCTGACAAGCCTATAGAATACGAGAAGGGTTACGCCAAATCGGCATAGGCTTCACAGCCTGTGGCTTAAGCACCTAACTTAAGTGCTTATTACAAGGTCCTCCCGTGTGGTCATTCCCGACTGCACGTCAGGGCCTTTTAATAAATACTCAGGTTATTTATGAGCCTGTGAATGTTCTTTTATTACTCTTGGAATTCTCATTTTCCGGCTCCTGGAACTCCTATCTCAGCCTTTTGTGCATTTATTATAAAAATCATCGTTTGGTTTTGTAATAAATACACAAAAGACTTTTTAAATTGCTCGTTTTCCGTTATTTTGCACATTTATTCCTTTGTTTTTCTCATTACATATGTATATCTTGCACGATTTTTGCCCTTTTAAATTGTCTGATTATTTTTCGAGTTGTCAGTTTATGTGCAAATTTTTTGTTCTAAAAGCACGCTACGGAGTGGTTAAACAAATATTACTTAACTGCTGCGCAGCAGCCTGCCGAGAAGACAGTCCCTTAGGCTTTTCAGCAAATCTTCAGTGCTAAAACCCGATAAATTTGCAAAGGACCTTAAGCCTTTTTAGCGAAGAGCTTAAATCACCCGCCATTTTAACATCGCAATAAATTCATCTGCATTATTAATTGACAAAACTTTTATTCCTTCTTCACAAAACCTACCCTATGTGCATTCGGCTGTCCATTCGATTTTTATCGCCGCCGACAATCGTAATCCACTCATTTTCTGCGAAAAATGAGTGGATACCCATACCGGCTAAGTTTTATAATGCCAATCATACATACAATCTCTCCTGCATATCTGATTATCCATTGAAAACTCTTTTATAGAAAATAGCGTTTTAAGCTTTAGCGCTGTTCTTAGGCTGCTTGTTCTGCTCTTCTGAAGCAGCTTTGGCAGCTCCGTAATAGCCATAACCGTAGCCGTAACCATAACCATA
Source organism: Clostridiales bacterium (assembly GCA_021204175.1). Taxonomy (GTDB): domain Bacteria; phylum Bacillota; class Clostridia; order Lachnospirales; family CAG-274; genus JAJQCI01. Next base: position 2,920 of record JAJPZT010000086.1, read on the forward strand.
GCCATAGCGCTTACGCTTATAATAACCGTAGCCCTTTGTATACATCTCGGCAAAGTTAACAACAAAGCCCATAATCTTACCGTTTGCAAGTCTTACATTTTCAATAAGCCTTTTAATATCTTCAAAGCTTGTTCTGTTAGCTCTGACTACAATAATCATACCTGCGGCATACTGTGAAATTACACAGGCATCTCCGACCACATTTACAGGCGGAGAGTCAATAACCACAAAGTCATATCTCTCTTTGCATTTATCTATAAGAAGCTTTGTCTTTTTACTGGAGAGAATACCCATTGAGTTAGGTGAAACTCCTCCGGTTAAAAGAACATCTAAGCCGCTTGCCACATTCTTTTTAACACAGCTATCAAAATCCGCATTTTTGCCTATTATATCTATAACGCCGTTTTTGTTTGCTATTTTAATCTTTTTGTGAAGAGAGCCTTTTCTTAAGTCCATATCTATAAGAAGAACCTTTTTGCCCAGCTTCGCCATTGCAGCTGCCAAATTTACGGAAACAGTACTTTTTCCGTCATTTTCATCGGGACTTGAAACAACAACAACGTTTTCGTCATTCATAGTGAGAGCTACTGCAAGGTTATTTGCAAGAGTGTTGAATATTTCTGAAAGTCTAAAGCTCTGCATGGAATCAATACCGCTCATAAGATCATCATCGTCTTTCTTAGAGCCTTTTTTGCGTCCCAGCTTCTTTTTACCTTCGCTTTTATCGTTTTCTATGTAAGGAATTTCTTCGAAAACGGGATAGTCAAACTTAGCTTTAAAGCTTTCGCCGTTTCTTACCTTATTATCCATAAGAATTAAGAAAACAAAAATTCCTCCTGATATAATAACCCCTGCCATACAGCCCATAAGAGCGTTTTTAGTATTATTGGGAGATGATTTTTGTGTGGGAACCTGCGCTGTGCCGATAGCTTCAACAGTTCCGCCGCCTACAACGTTTTTCAAAAACTCAGGCGCAACCTCAACCAAAATGTTGCATAAGTCGGCGGAAAGGGTTGGGCTTTTTGTAACAGCCGTAACGCTGAGAACCTCAGTCTCATCTATAGGCACAACTGTAAAGCAGGAAGACAGTGAACCGGGCTTAATTTTAACCCCGCCCGAGTCAGTTTCAAGCAAAATAAAATTATCTTCAAGCTTTTCAATATTGTCTTCATACTTTTCAACAAGCTCATCTCCCACAAGCTCCATTACATAATCGGAGGTTAAGATAATAACACCCGACTCTGCAAGGCTTCTTGAGCCTGTTATGGTTTGAGAATCGATGCCGTCGCTTATGGTAATTGAGTTGTTGTTGCTGACATAAACCATAACCGACGATGTATAAAGCTCGGGCATAACGTATTTTGAATAAAGAAAGCTAAACACGCCTGCAAACATACCCACAAGTATTATAATTAAAACATTTCTGGGCGTAAACAGTTGCCTTGCAAGTTCAACCAAATTTATTACATCGGCATCCTGAGCTGAAGAAGTTCTTTTATTTAAATTTATAGTGTTTGATCTGTCATTATTATTCATATAATCCATTCCTTAATATATATAATCAGGCTTTCGCCTATGAAGACAGTTTCCTCCGTTAATATATGACCCCCAAAACCGGCAGTCAAAAAACCGACAAAAATTTGTAATAGCTGTCTTTCCATCGGCATCTATTTTATTATACAATAATCAAAACTATTTTGTAATACAAAATATGCACAATTTTTAATTTTTTTGTTTCGTGTGAAGTGAAAAGTTAATTTCCACTTTAAGGGGGTAAAAGTGGAAGTTAGTCTT
>JAJPZT010000075.1 GCA_021204175.1 Clostridiales bacterium
CTCCGTTCTTGATTTTTTGTAAAAATATAATATGCGCATTGTGTCCACACCTGGTCTTGCCTTAACGCCCTTTATTCACCTGCTTATAAATAAGGTTGAAATCGATATGGGCTACCTGCGGCTGATTTACATATTGTTTTTGGTTCAGACAGCCTCCTCATATTTGTTCTCTTACAAGCAGTCTCTTTTGAATGCAGACCAAAAATACTACCTTGTTTCAAAATATTCTCTTTATGTGAGAACAGTTTTCAGCTTTGCAAGTGTGGCATTTTTGCTTCTTACAAAAAACTATATTGTTTATCTGCTTATTCAAATAGTTATGAATTTAGCCACAAATATAGTTATTTCAATGATTGCGGACAGGCTTTATCCCTTTCTTAACAAAAAAGGAACACTGCCCAAAGAAGAGAGGAAAAGCGTTCTTTCTAACGTAAAACACCTTTTCATAGGCTCGCTTTCAGCAAAAATAACCAACTCCACAGACAATATTCTTATTTCTCTTTTGGTAGGCACCTTAAGCATAGGTGCTTATTCATCATACACATTAATTATAAATTCAATGACGAGAATTCTGGAGCAGCTTAGTTCAGCCACTATAGGAAGCATCGGCAACTTAATGGCTGAGGGTGATAAGGAATATATGGATGTGGTTCTTAAAAGGCTGACATTCATCAATTTCTGCCCGGCTATGATCGGTGCGGTTGTGTTTTTGTGTACTTCAACCCCTTTGGTTTGGCTTATGTTCGGAAAGATTTATGTTATGAAGGTACCTGTTGTTTATATGTGTTCATTCAACTTCTTTCTGCTTATTTTAAGAAATCCTCTGTGGCAGGTTATGAAGGTGTCCGGGCTTTTCGCTAAAGATAAAAACACTTCTATTGCCGGAAGCGCCGTAAATTTGGTTGTATCTGTTATTTTCGGGCTGAAGCTGGGTATTTTGGGTATTCTTTTGGGAACAACCTGTACACATATAATTCAAATGGTATTAAAATCCCGAATACTTTACAGAGAATATTTAGGCTTTTCGGGCAAAAGCTTTAATCTTCAGCTTGTGAAATACGGCGTTTGCTGCGGTCTTTCGCTTTTAGGTGTAGGGGCTGTTTGCAGCAAAATCGACTTAAGCCATTTGTATACTGCCTTTTTTGTAAGAGGAACCGTTTCCTTTGTGCTTGTGACCCTGATTATATGGGTTGTTTTCGGCAGAACCGATGAGTTTAAATATGCCCTTGAAACGGGCAGGGGAATGTTATTGAAGTTTATTCCCCTTAAACGAAAGTAGGCTCCTTTTAATCATGTTCACTGTGTGAGCTTATAAAGGCTTCTCTTATTTCCTCAGGCATTTCATCCGGGGTTATTGCTTTAAGGCGGTCTTCGTTTCCGTCTTTAATTGCCTGTTCATAATACCAGCACTTATATTTAATCATATCCAAAACCTTATTCAATCTTAAGATTTCTTTTTCAACAGCGGCTTTTTGCTTTTCGAAAAGCTCTTTTCGCTGCGGATAGGTTTCGGCACCCTTACAGCACCAGTCCATAAAAAGTTTAATATCCTTAATTTCAAGTCCTGACTTTTTTAAGCACTCAATTACTCTCAGTGTATCGATTTCAGTCTCACTGAAACGGCGTATGCCGGAGACTCGCTTTAAATTAGGGGAAAACCCCTCTTTGTCATAATAACGCAGTGTGGAAACAGGCAGCTTAAACATATCCGAAATTTGACCTATTGTATAATACATAATTTCCTCCGAAAAAATAAAAAATACCCTTGACCTAAAGTTAGGTTTAGGTTATATAATTAAATTATCACAAAGAGAGCATTATGTCAAGAGCTTGTTTGCAGTTTTGACATATGCATAAAAGAAAGCATAATAACAGAACGGAGGTATATTTAAATGGAAAAACTGAATTTAACAAATGAATGGGACAAAACCTTTCCCAAAAGCGAAAAGGTAAACCACAGCAAGGTTACATTTCACAACCGCTACGGCATAACTCTTGCGGCGGATATGTATGTGCCTAAGGGAGCAGAGGGGAAGCTTGCTGCAATAGCTGTCTGCGGTCCTTTCGGAGCAGTTAAGGAGCAGTCGGCAGGCTTATACGCTCAGACAATGGCTGAAAAGGGCTTTTTGACAATTGCCTTTGATCCTTCTTTTACAGGTGAAAGCGGCGGCGAACCCAGATATATGGCTTCACCGGATATTAACACAGAGGATTTTCAGGCTGCCGTTGATTTTCTGTCGGTACAGGAAAATGTAGACCCCGAAAAAATAGGTATTTTGGGTATCTGCGGCTGGGGCGGTATGGCACTTAACACAGCGGCTCTTGACACAAGAATTAAAGCCACCGTTGCTTCCACAATGTATGATATGACAAGAGTAAATGCCAAGGGCTATTTTGACAGTGAGGACAGCGAAGAAGCAAGATATGAAAAGAGAAAAGCCCTTAATGCTCAGAGAACTGCTGATTTTAAATCGGGCAGCTATGTTTTGGGCGGCGGAGTTGTTGACCCTCTCCCCGATGATGCGCCATTCTTTGTAAAGGACTATTACGACTACTATAAAACAAACAGGGGCTACCACAAGAGGTCGCTCAACTCAAACGGCGGCTGGAATGTAACCGGCTGTATGTCCTTTATGAATATGCCCATTTTGCAGTACAGCGATGAAATAAGAAGCGCCGTTCTTATAATTCACGGAGAAAAGGCTCACTCCTGTTATTTCAGCAAGGACGCATTTAAAAAATTAAAAGGTGACAATAAAGAGCTTATGATTATCCCCGGTGCAGTTCATACAGACCTTTATGACAAAACGGATATAATTCCTTTTGATAAGCTTAAGACATTTTTTGATAAGTATTTAAACAATAAATAATCAATAAGTAATAAGCAATAAGCCCCTCGTTCAAGCTGAACGGGGGCTTAACTTTCTGTCACATTATTGAAAATTTATAAACGGTTTTTTGTATGTATATATCCCCGGGGTAAAGAACAGGTGAGGGGAAGTTAGGCTGATTTACTGCATTGGGAAAGTGCTGGGCTTCTATGCAAAGACCGCTTGAATTTCCGTAGGATGAGCCATTTTTGCCCTTTCTTTCGGAAAGAAGCCCGGAGGTATAGAGCTGAGCCCCTTCCATATTGGTTTCGAATGTCATATTTATGCCTGTTTTTGGGCAGTATGCCGTAACCGCAGTCTTTCCGTCATTTTTCAAAACATAGTTGCAGTCAAGCCCTTTGGGCAGAGCCTTAAGGCGTTCGCCTAATATAACGGGACTTCTCAGTTCGAAAGGAGTTCCCTCTACCGGGCAGATTTTCCCTGTGGGAATATTTTCATTGTCGGAAGGGGTAAAAAAGTCTGAATTTACGCCTACAATATGGTCGAAAATTTTGCCCTCACCCCCTAAATTAAAATAGGTGTGGTTAGTAAAGTTTACAGGGGTCGCCTTGTCGGTGACTGCTGAATATTCTATAATAAGTGCGCTGTCCTTTAATGTATATGTTACCTCCGCTTTGAGATTTCCGGGAAAGCCCCCTTCGCCGTCTTTTGACACAGCTTTAAAGGTTACGCTGTTTTCTCCTGTTTCGAAATCCCAAAGGCGCATATAAAGCCCTGTGCTTCCGCTGTGGTTGCAGTTGTTTCCCTCATTTTTTTCAAGAATGTATTCTTTTCCGTCTATTGAGAATTTAGCTCCCTTAATTCTGTTGGCACAAGGTCCCACTATAGCCCCCATACAGCCGTCGTTTTTGACATATTCATCCAAGGTGTCATAGCCTAAAGCCACGTCCGTCATTCCTCCCTCTTTGTTAGGCACAAAAAGAGAACGAACCGACGCTCCGTAGGGGATAAACTCCGCCTTGAGACCTCCCCCTGTTATTTCAATTAAAGGCACATCCGTTTTTCCAATCATTCCGAAAGGTTTTATATTAACCATATCTGTCATCCCCCTATGTAATCACAAAACCTTAATTCCGCCGCAGCTTCTGACGTTTACCACCCGACAGCTGTCCTTGCCGAAAGCCGCTTCATAGCCTGTCTTAAACTCCGAAACTATATCCGAGGGAACAAAAGCCTGAGCAGTTCCCCCGAAGCCGCCGCCGTGAACCCTGACAGCCCCTTTTCCGCCTAAAAGCCTTTCCGCAAGACCTATCGCTACCATAAGCTCCTGACTTTTAGTTTGCCCTGTAGGCACGACATTCTGAAGATACATAGCTGAAGAAGCCCCTGAAGCCCTCACAAGCTTCAAAAAGCCTTCGAAGTCGCCGTGCTTCAGTGCCTCCGCTTCTTGAATTGCCTTCTTGTTGTCCTCAAAATAATGCATAGCCCTTAAAACAGCCCTGTCTCCGGCTGATTTTCTTAAATCGGGAAGAGCCTTATAAAAGTCGGCTTCGTCTACGTCTCTTAAGGCTGTTTTTCCGAAATACTTGCTTATGCGTCCCATTTCATCGGTTATTGAAGCATATTCGTTTGTTAAATCGGCATGATCTGCCTTTGAATTTAAAATGCAAAGCACATAGCCCTCACCCTTAAGGTCAAGCTCGCCGCGCTGAACCTTTGGTGCTTTGGGGTCGAAAAAGTCTATGGCGCAGACGCCGCCCACTGCGCTGACGGTCTGATCCATTAGCCCGGAGGGCTTTCCGAAAAATACGTTTTCGGCATATCCGCCTATTTTTGCCACGTCCACAGGGGACGCCTTGTCGCTGAAAAACAGGCTGTTTATAATTGTTCCGATTAAAACCTCGAAGGCTGCCGAGGAGCTTAAGCCGCTGCCCCCCGGTACGTCCGAAATAACGTAGGCGTCAAAGCCGTCAGAGCCGAAGTCACAGCCCAAATTATGAAAGCCTGAAGCCATACCCCTTATAGGGGCTTTCGTAGAGTTGGCTTCGCCCTTTTTAGGCTCAAGGTCTGAAAGGTCAACCCTGCAGAAGGACCGCCCCTCTGACTTAAGGCGAATAAGCCCTGCCTTGTTTGGCTTAACCGCTGCCAAAATGTCAAGGTCTACGCTTGCGGCTAAAACGCAGCCATGCTGGTGGTCGGTGTGGTTTCCGCCGATTTCCGTTCTGCCCGGGGCGCTGAAAATGCTTTTCGCATCATAGCCGAAAAAATCCTTAAAGCTTTTAATAAGCCCCGAATATCTTGCCCTTGCTTCTTCAAGGCGTGTTTCTCCGTAAAGCCCTGTGAGTGTTTTGTCCAAACCGCCTTGTCTTATTATTTGAATTAAATCCTTATTTTTCATAATTATCACCTGTTAAAGTTAATAAAGTTTTTTCTTATAATATATTGTATCAAACTTGTAAACCTTTGTAAAACACAAATTTAATTTTCTAAGACCTTTTTTATATTTTTTTAATAATTTGCTCCTCTTAACCATTGAAAAAAAATGAAAATAAGTTTATAATAGAATAAGACTATCGAAAAAAATTTTAAGAGAGGTGCTTTATGGACTACTATACTGTTTTGGTTGTTGACGATGAAGAAAGTATTGTAAATATTATTGAATATAACCTTAAAAAAGAAAAATATAACGTATTAAAGGCATATAACGGCGAAGACGGCTTAAATTTGGCTCTGACAAAAAAGCCCGACCTTGTAATTTTGGATATTATGATGCCTAAAATGGACGGCTATGAAGTTTGCAGAAGGCTCAGGGCGAAAAGCGACGTGCCTATAATTATGCTGACGGCAAGAGCCGACGAGGTAGACACAATTTTGGGTCTTGAAATGGGCGCCGACGACTATGTGACAAAGCCCTTTAAAACAAGAGAGCTTTTGGCAAGGGTTAAAGCCAACATCCGCCGCAAGAGAGACTATGTTTCCGCTGAAAAGGAAGAGGCTCTGCCCACAGCGGATACCTTCAAAAATTTAGTTATCGACTATGACCGCTATGAGGTGACGAAAAACGGCGAAAGCATTTATCTCACAATGCGTGAATATGAGCTTTTATTCTTCCTTGCCAAAAACAAGAAGAAGCCCTTTACACGTGAGGAGCTTTTGACAAAGGTTTGGGGCTATGACTACAGCTGCGGCGATGCACGTTCCGTAGACGTTACAATCCGCCGTTTAAGAGAAAAAATAGAGGATGACCCGGGAAAGCCCCAGTATATTATCACAAAAAGGGGTATAGGCTATTATTTTGCGGGATAAGTAGGAGTTAAAATGAAAAGTATTCGTTGGAAACTGGTTTTTATGTATCTCAGTTTGGTGTTTATAGTTATGATAATCAGCGGAACATTCATAATTATGCGCACATATTCAAGAGAAATTAAAAATGCCGAGGATGAGCTTTCGGGCTGTGCCGAATATATATCGGAAGAAATTATTGACAGATATGAAAACCCCGATAATTTTCAAAGCGCCTTTTTGAAGCTTTTTATAACAAGCTCCTCTTTGAGAAATGTTCAGGCAAGCATAATCAGCCCCAACGGAAAGACTATAGCTTCTTCAACCTCTGTTTCTTCCGACGACTTTATTACCTACAACAACTCCGCTGTTATTTCGGCTTTAGCCGGCAGCGAGGCTTTTGCGACCCGAATTAAAAGCACTGACGAAAATTCACAGGTTAAAGAGTGGTTTTCCTACGCACTGCCCGTTAAGGACGAAAACGACGCTGTTAAATATGTAATTTATCTTCAAATGGACGCTTCGGGCGTAAACACAAGCCTTATGCAGACCACATCAACTATTTTGATTGCGGTGCTTCTGGCTCTTTCGGCTACCTGTGTAATAGCCCTTATTTTTGCAAACACAATTACAAAGCCCATTGCCCTTCTGACCAAAAAGGCAAATCAGCTTGCAAAGGGCAGGCTTAACACAACTATAAGCATTATGAGCAACGATGAAATAGGTCAGCTGACTAAAAGCTTTAACCATATGTCAAGAGAGCTTCGAAAAACCCTTAACGATATGGAAAACGAAAACAGAAAGCTTGAGGTTGTGCTTCATAATATTACAGACGGCGTTATGGCTTTTGACGAACACGGAAACCTTATTCACGCAAACAATCTTTGCTATGAAATGCTTGAAATCGACCGTTTAAAGGTTTCTCTTGACTGGTTTTTGGATAAAATTGAAGTGGATCGGTCGGAGCTTTTGCCAAACACTATCACAGAAGCGGTGGTTGAAGAAAACCATAAATATATTAATGTGGCTTTAATTCCTTATGAAAGTGCGAAAATTTCCGTAAGCGGTGTTGTTGCCGTTCTTTCGGATATAACAAAATACCGTGAGCTTGACGATATGCGGAAGGAGTTTGTGGCGAATGTGTCTCACGAAATCCGCACGCCTTTGACCACTATTAAAAGCTATGTGGAAACACTTCTTGACGGAGCCGTTGAAGATATAGACACGGCACGGGACTTTTTGCAGATAATTGACGACGCCACAGACAGAATGTCTCTTTTAGCAGGGGATCTTCTTTCTCTTTCACGTTTGGACACAAACACCGTCCGCTTTGATATGCAGAAGCTGAACCTTGTTAAAATAGCCGAAAACTGCATAACACAGTCGATAATTACTGCCGAAAGCAACAACCACACCTTGAAGCTTATTCCCCCGAAGGCTGACCCTTGTTACATTATGGCTGACGAAAGCCGCCTTATGCAGGTTGTAAACAATATTGTGGGAAATTCAATTAAATACAGCGGCGACGGTGCGGACATAACCCTTAAAATAACATGGGGCAAAACGAAGTATTATCTCGAAATAAGCGATAACGGCGTAGGTGTGGATGAAGCGGAGCTTGACAGAATTTTTGAGCGTTTCTACCGTATAGACAAAGCCCGTTCACGTTCTATGGGCGGCAACGGCTTGGGGCTTTCCATAGCCAAAGAGCTAACTGAAGAAATGGGAGGAACAATCTCCGCTTATTCGGCTCCCGGTGAGGGGCTGACTATGGTTTTGGCTTTTCCCAAAGTCAAATAATTTTTTAATATTTTTACAAAGAGAAAGGAAATGATATGAACACAAATACAGAACTGGTATTATTCCAATCATCAGACGGAACAGTAAGTCTGAACACAATAATAAAAGATGACACAGTCTGGTTAAACAGGCAGCAAATGGCTGAGCTTTTTGACCGTGATGTAAAAACTATAGGCAAGCATATTGCCAACGCAAGAAAAGAGGAGTTAAGCGGTCAATATTCAACTGTCGCAAAATTTGCGACAGTTCAAAAAGAAGGCGATAGGGAAGTTGAGCGCCAAATAGAATATTATAACTTAGATGTAATAATTTCTGTCGGCTATAGAGTAAAGTCTGCAAGAGGCGTAGAGTTTAGACGCTGGTCAAATTCTGTTTTGCATGATTACATATTAAAGGGCTACGCAGTAAATAATAATCGTATAAACCAGCTAAACGAGGTTATACAAATTATGAAGCGTACTCAAAACAGCCTTGACGCACAGCAGGTTCTTTCGGTAATAGAACGTTATAATACTGCCCTGGACTTGCTGGACGATTATGACCACCAAACAATGAAAAGACCGAAAGGCAGCAGCTCTGTATACAGGCTGACCTATGAAGAGTGTAAAAAACTAATTGACAGTATGAAATTTTCTTCACAGTCCGATTTATTCGGAGCGGAAAAAGATGACTCCTTTAAAGGAAGCATAGGAAACATTTATCAAAGCTTCGGCGGTGAAGATGTTTACCCCACTTTGGAAGAAAAGGCTGCCAATCTTTTATATTTTGTTACAAAAAATCATAGCTTTTATGACGGAAACAAAAGAATAGCTGCGGCAATATTTTTATATTTTTTAGATAAAAATGAAAAGCTTTTTCTCAATAATGAAAAGCTGATAGATGACCGCACATTAGTGGCTCTGACTATTATGATTGCGGAATCAAATCCCAATGAAAAAGAAATGATGATAAGTGTAATTATGAATTGCATTTGACAATATATTTTTGAATATATGTTATAAAAAAGCGCACCGCCAAAAAATGCAGTGCGCAGTTTTAATTATAAATATTAATTCTTGACAACCCTTTAGCTGACTTTTTAATCTTCAGCCCAAGCGGCATAGAGTGTCAAAGAGGAAGAAACCGTATCGGTTTCCATATTCCAAGGGATTGTCAGATTTTCATCTATATACCATCCCGAAAAGATATAGCCCTCTCTGGTCGGGTCTTCCGGCTCGTCAATAAAGTCGCCGTACATAAGCTTCTGGGGTTCAACGTCTGTCCCTCCTGTTGTATCAAAGGTCACCGTAAACCCCCTGTTTGAAACGGCTATTGCCAAAACAATGACAAGGGCTGCGCAGAGAGCAATTATAATTTTATTAAGAGCCGAAACTGAAATTTTGACGTGCTTATAAAGTCCTCTCAGCTGCTTTTCATTCTTATTCTCTTCCATAATTTCAACAATTACTTGCGTACAAGATATTTGCGCATATCTATTGCACAGGCAATAAGAATAATAAGACCCTTGATTATGTAAAGCATATTTGCGTCAACGGAAAGGAAGTTAAGTCCGGCGAAAATAATCTGAAGAAGGAGAACGCCGATAACGATGCCGCTGATGCGTCCGATACCGCCGACGAAAGATACGCCGCCGATAACGCAGGCTGCAATGGCGTCGCACTCGTAGTTAAGACCTGTGTTGGCGTTTGCGGAAGCAATTCTCGCACCGTCAAAGAAACCTGTTACAGCATACATTATGCCGGCAAGCATAAATACCATAATGATTGTCTTAGATACGTTTACGCCTGATACGTTGGCAGCTTCTTCGTTTGAGCCTACTGCGAACATATTCTTTCCGAATGTGGTCTTGTTCCAAATAATCCACATAAGAATTGTGAGAAGTATCGAATAGAGAATGTAACGGGGAATGGCAACTCCGCCTACAGTGAAAAGCGTCTTTGTAATAAAGTCACGGTAGCCCTGTGTAAGACCGCTGAGGGTCTGACCGTTGTTTGTGCCCTGCATAAGGTACATAAGAATTATACCGTAGGTTATGAGCTGTGTGGACAGCGTAACTATAAAGGGGTGAAGCTTAAACTTTGCTACGCTGAAGCCGTTTACAAAGCCTATAACTGCACCTACAACAAGAACAACTGCCAAAACGAAAATGATAGGCGGTGCACTTGTCATATTGGGGAATACCTTAAACACTGTAGTAAGAAGTGAAGCCGATATACAGGCGGAAAGACCTACTACACGGCCTGCCGAAATATCAGTACCCGTAAGAACTATACAGCCGCCGATACCCAAGGCTATGGGCAGCTTTGCAGCTGTCAGTGAAATAACGTTGACTATTGAAGAAAGACCCAAAAAGGCAGGTCTTTGGATCGCTATGTAAACAATCGCCAGCAAAATAATTATATACATGGCGTTATTTAAGAGCAGATCGACTATTTTTCTTTCTTTATCCTTTGTTGAAAGCGATTTAAAGCTTTCAGCCTTTGCTTTTTCTGTTTGATTTGACAACTTACTCGCCTCCTTATGCATATTTTGCCGCTAATGTCATTATTTCTTCCTGAGTGGTGGTCTTTGCGTCAACCTCTCCGGCAAGCCTTCCTCCCGACATAACCAATATTCTGTCGCAAACACCCAAAAGCTCGGGCATTTCGGAGGAAACCATTATAACGCTTTTACCCTCTTTGGCAAGATTTAATATAAGCTGATAAATTTCATATTTTGCCCCTACGTCGATACCTCTTGTGGGCTCGTCCAAAAGCAGAACCTCCGGGTCGGTCAAAAGCCACCTTGCCAAAATAACCTTTTGCTGATTGCCGCCGGAAAGAGAACGGATTTGGGTCTTTTGGCTCGGGGTTTTAGTGCTCATAGCCTTAATTCCCCAGTCTGTAGCGTCGGACATTTTCTTTTCGCTTAAGAAAGGTCCGTTTTTGTATTTGGGCAGACTTGAAATTGTGGTGTTAGCCTGAATATCTCTTATGGCGAATATGCCCGTAGCTCTTCTTTCCTCTGTAAGCATTACAAACTTATTGGCAAGAGATTCCTTTGCACTGCGGTTTTTAACCTTGTTGCCGTGGAGATAAATTTCGCCCTCTTTACGGGTGGCTATTCCGAATATGTTTTCCAAAAGCTCGGTTCTGCCTGAGCCGTCAAGCCCGGCAACGCCCAAAACCTCACCTTTATGGGCAGTGAAGGAAACATCCTTAAGCTTCGAATACATAGCCGTCAGGTTTTTAACCTCAAGAATGGGCTCTCCTACAACGTTGTCCTTTTCGGGGTAGCGGTTTGTAAGCTCACGACCTACCATAAGACGAATGATTTCGTTCATAGTAAGCTCCTTTGCCGGACGGGTAGCAATCCACTTTCCGTCACGCATTATTGTCACCTCGTCGGAAATGCGGAGGATTTCCTCCATTTTGTGTGAGATGTAAATTATGCCGCAGCCTCTGTCGCGAAGCATATTAATAATTCTGAAAAGGTGTTCAACCTCTTCCTCGGTCAGAGATGAGGTGGGCTCGTCGAAAACGATTACCTTTGAATTAAATGAAACAGCCTTTGCAATTTCAACCATTTGACGCTGAGAAACGGGCATTGTGCTCATTATTCTCTTAGGGTCTACGTCGATTTTCAAATCGTCAAAAACCTTTTTTGTGGCGTCGTACATTTTGCCCTCTGATGTCAGAGGAATGAATTTTGAAATCTTCGGGAAACGCCCCAGCCACATATTATCCATTACGTTGCGCTTTAATGCCTGGTTAAGCTCCTGATGAACCATGGCAACACCGTTTTCAAGGGCTTCCTTAGAGGTTTTGAAGTCAACCTCGTTCCCCTCAAGATAAATGTGCCCTTCATCCTTTGAATAAACGCCGAAAAGACACTTCATAAGGGTTGACTTACCGGCACCGTTTTCGCCCATAAGAGCGTGAACCGTACCTGCCTTCACCGTTAAAGAGACATCGTCCAATGCTTTAACGCCGGGAAAGGACTTGCTTATACCTTCCATGCGCAGAAGGACGTTAGAATTTTCCATTTGTTCTCGCCTCCTTTAAAAAGTTGTAATAAAAAGGTCTGCGGTCAAACCCCGGGGTACGGCCGCAGACCGATGATTTAATATAAAAAACTAATCTTTAAAAACTTCCTGCAAAAAATCTGCATTTTTGCTTGTGGATTACTCCTCACCTGTGTATGTGCCGTAAGGAATATTTACACGCCATGTGCCTACAAGGTTGGCTTCGTCGATACCGTCGAATGTATCAGCACCTGACATATAGTTTTCGGAGATAACAGCGATAGCGTCAGCCATACCGTCTGCGTCCTGCTTAATAGTACCTGTCATTGTGCCTGCCTGAATAGCTGCCTTAGCTGCGTCTGTAGCGTCAACGCCGAATACGGGGATAACAGTTCCTTCTCCGCCTTCTGCATTGTAGCCTGCATTCTGAAGAGCAGTAATAGCGCCGATAGCCATTTCGTCATTGTTTGCAATAACAAGCTCTACCATATTGCCGTTAGCTTCGCTGTACTGTGAAAGAATTGTCTGCATATAGTCGTTTGCAGCAGCTGATGACCAAAGACCGCCCTGGTCAACAAGGTACTGGTTGGAGTTGCTTGCGTCATAGAAGCTGAGTTCGGGGTAGCCTGCTTCTGTAAGAACTGCGTTTGCGTCCTCAACGCCGAACTGTGTTCTTGCGATAGCTTCTGCGTTGCCTTCCTGACCCTTGAACATAACGTAGGAGATTGTTCCGTCGCCGTTAAGGTCAACTGTGTCATAGTTTTCAACAAGATATTCGCCTATAAGCTGTCCCTGCATATGACCTGCAAGCTCATAGTCTGTACCTACGAATACGCTGTTTCCGTCATAGCTTGTAACAACCTCTTCACTAACTGAACGGTTGAAGAAGATAACGGGGATGTTCTGAGCACTTGCAAGGTCGATAATGTTCTGAGCTGCGTCGTCTGAGCCGCTGTCAACAAGGTTTACTACAAGAACGGAAGCACCCTGAGCGATAGCTGTTGAAACCTGCTCTGTCTGTGTTGTCTGGCTTGCGTTGCTGTCATAGTCCTGATATGCTATGCCTGCTGCGTCGAAAGCTGCATCAAGAGCTGTTCTTACACTTGAAATGTATGTATCGCTGTATGTGTAATATAATACGGCAACTGTTCCGTCAACAGCTGCGCCTTCATCTGCGGAAGCTTCTGCCGCTGCGTCATCTGCAGGAGCTGCTTCTTCGCTTGATGAACCGCCGCAGGCAGCCATACTGAGAGCCAAAACTGCCGCAAGAGTAATGCTTAAGAATTTTTTCATTATGAGTTTCCTCCTTAATAAGTTAAAATTGTTAAAGACGTGAAGAGCTTCTGCGTTTTTTACACCTATCACCCGGGCAGATTCGGAGCAAAAACCAACAAAAGCCGCATCCTTCTCGATAAAGATTATTATACCGCAAAACCCACAAATTGTCAACGGCTAACCCTTATTTTTTGTGCAAAAATTTAACTTGTGAAGTGAAAAGTTAATTTCCACTTTAAGGGAGTAAAAGTGGAAGTTAGTCTTTCCCCAATTTCCACTTCTATAAGTGTAGAATTTATTTCCACTTTTATTATATATATTAACAGGCAATTTGCTAAAGGGTCGGTTAGGCAGCCTTCTATATAATTTTTAAGTACCTTGTCGGACTTTTGTTATAAGGAGGTGAGACCTATGACTATGTTTGAAGTTATTTTTGCATATTATGCTATAAAACAGTTTTATTACTGTTTCAAATACATAATTATGCCTGCGATAAAAATCAGACATACAAAAAGCCGCCCCACAAGCAAATAAGCGGTGGCTTTTTATGTTCTAACTAAACCGCCGCCTAACCACCTTTTACGTGGTTGCTTAGCCGAATACGGCGGAGAAAGGTGAGTACGCCAATACTCGCCTTTCTTTTTTATATTTATATTATACACCAACTTCTCCTCTATTTCAAGTCTTTTAAAAAATATTTTTAAGCAGTTTAAGTCTAAATAGAAAGTATTTTTCTTGACAGCCCTTATTCTGCGGCGTTATAATTGAAAAAACAAAAACTATATGTAACAGGCAGGTTTAAAATGAAGCTTAACAAAGATGTAATATATATACTGAATAGTCTTCAAGAAGCAGGCTTTGAGGGGTTCGTTGTGGGCGGGTGTGTAAGAGACTATTTAATGGGTCTTGACCCTCACGACTATGACATAACCACAAACGCCCTTCCGACAGACTCGAAGAAAATATTTCCAAGAACCGTTGACACGGGCATAAAGCACGGCACAGTAACGGTTCTTGTAGGCAAGCGCAGCTACGAGGTCACAACCTACAGAATTGATGGCGAATACAAGGACAGCCGTCACCCTGAAGAGGTTATTTTCGTACAGGACATAGAAAAGGACTTAAGCCGCCGTGACTTTTGTATGAATGCCATAGCTTACAGCCCGAAAGAAGGCTACATTGACCCCTTCGGAGGAAGAAACGACATAAAATCGGGCATAATAAAGGGCGTAGGCGACCCAAATCTGAGATTTAACGAGGACGCCTTGAGAATGTTAAGGGCTGTCCGCTTTTCGGCTCAGCTTGGCTTTAAAATAGAAGAAAACACTTACGATGCCCTTAAAAAAAATGCAGAGCTCATTAAAAATGTCAGTATGGAAAGAGTTGCTGCGGAGCTTCTCAGGCTTCTCTGCAGCAGTCACTGTGAAAAAGCCGAGCTTCTCTGCTCCGCCAATTTAGGGGATTACTGCGTTCCCGAAATAACGGAAGCCCTGAGAAAAAGAGGGGCTGAAATTATCCCTGTTTTGAAAAATGCAAACAAAAATGGATATAATAATGAAGAAATTGCTTTAGCCGCTGTTTTGGCAAGAGACCCCGACCCCTTAAAGGCTCTTAAAGACCTTAAGCTTTCAAACAGGCTTATCGACAACGTAACCGCCCTTATAAAATATTATGACTTTAACCTTAAGACAGGGGAATATGAGCTGAGACGGCTTTACAGCCTTTTGGGGGAGCTGGTTTTTGAGCTTTTAAACCTTAAGGAAGCAAAGGGCGAGGATATTTCAAAGGCATTCGAATTTTTAAAAGGCGAAAAAAGACTGACTAAAAAAGACCTTTGTGTAAACGGACGTGACCTTATGTCTCTGGGCTTAAAGGGCAGACAAATAGGAGTCGCTGAGGAAGGGCTTTTGGATATGATTTTGAGCAACCCCAACCTGAACGAAAAGGATATACTTTTAAAGGAGGCTTTAAAATGGCTGCGCTGATAACGGGAGCAAGCGGAGGAATAGGCTGGTATATGGCAAAAACACTGTCGGAAATGGGCTTTGATGTGATTTTGGCTGCAAGAAGCGTCGATAAGCTTGAAGCACTGGCGAAAACACTGCCCGGCAAAGCCGAGGTTTTCGGGGCGGATTTGTCAAAGCCGGAAGAGTGTAAAGGGCTTTATGAAAAGCTGAAGGGAAGAAAAATAGAGGTTTTAATCAACAATGCGGGCTTCGGCGAGTTTTCTCCCTTTGATGAGGGTGATTTGGATACACAGCTTAATATGATAGACCTTAACGTAAAGGCGGTTCATATTCTGACAAAGCTTTTTTTGAAGGATTTCAAGAAAAAAGGCTACGGCTATATTTTAAATGTGGCAAGCCTTGCGGCGTTTCTTCCGGGACCTATGATGGCGTCTTATTATGCAGGAAAAGCCTATGTTTACAGATTGACTATGGCAATAAGGGAAGAGCTGAGAAGAGAAGGCTCGTCTGTTTATGCAGGGGTTCTCTGCCCGGGGCCTGTTTCTACGGACTTTAACAAAAGAGCCGGGGTTCGCTTCGCCACAAAGGGAATTGACCCCGAATACTGTGCAAAATACGCCATAGAAAAAATGTTTGATGAAAAGGCGGTTATTATTCCCGGCAGGATTGAGAAGTTTCTGCCTCTTTTGACAAAGTTTTCGCCCATTAATTGGCAGATGTTTTTCTGCGGTGAATTTCAAAAGAAAAAAGGCAGTTCTGACGAATAAAAGTATTAAAAAAACCAAAGCTTTGAAAAAAATATATCCTATATTGGCAGGACGTGGAAAAATTGAAAAGATTTCAGTCAATTAGCATAATTGGCTGAGCGTATTTTTATAAAACAGACCCGGGCGCAAACAAAATGGGTTCATCAGATGAAGAAAGAGTAATGACTATGTAAAAGCAGCCACTGCCCTTTCTTATTTTCTATGCCGTGCTTGCGC
The DNA here is from genome assembly GCA_021204175.1 of Clostridiales bacterium. GTDB lineage: Bacteria > Bacillota > Clostridia > Lachnospirales > CAG-274 > JAJQCI01. The sequence continues at coordinate 16,142 of JAJPZT010000075.1, forward strand.
GGCAATTTGGATCGGCTTTGGATTTGCATTATCTTCAGCATCAGGATAAGAAGAATTAGAGTAATATTTTAAAACAAATTATTTATGCCGTTTTTATATTTCAAGGATTGAAGTTTTTTATATTTATGGTAGAATTATAATAGGAAAAGCTTTTAAGGAGAGATTGATATGGAAAACAGCGAAAGAAAAAATGAGGGACTTTCACTTTTGGGCAGCAGGGTTCAAAAATATCCCGATGACTATGCCCCGGAGGTTTTGGAAACATTTGTAAACAAGCATCAGGACAGAGACTACTTCGTAAAGTTTAACTGTCCCGAATTTACAAGTCTCTGCCCCATAACAGGTCAGCCTGACTTTGCAACAATTTATATATCTTATGTTCCCGACGTTAAAATGGTTGAGAGCAAGTCTCTTAAGCTTTATTTGTTCAGCTTCAGAAACCACGGCGGTTTTCACGAGGACTGCGTAAACACAATTATGAACGATCTTATAAAGCTTATGAATCCCAAATATATTGAGGTATGGGGAAAGTTTACCCCCAGAGGGGGCATTTCAATCGACCCCTACTGCAATTACGGAAGGGCAGGCACAAGGTGGGAGAAAGCCGCCGAAAACAGGCTTTTAAACCACGATTTATATCCGGAAAAGGTTGATAACAGATAAGGGCTTTGTCATAAGCGAAAGGGAGAAAAACAAAATGAAATATGTCTGGACGCTGGAAATAATGTATGACTATGGTGAAGATGAGGAATTTGAGGATTCCTGCTTTTTGGGTTATTATTCTTCAGAAGAAAAGGCAAGACAAATGATAGGCTATTTCAGAAATAAGGCGGATTACAGCAAATACAGCGAAGATTGTTTTGTGATCGATAAAATCGAAATTGACAGAAAACGGTGGTCAGAGGGTTTTATATCCTATGATGATATGTAAAAAAATTCTAATAGGAAAGGGGTATCGCTATGGAATATCTTTATGATTTATGTCATTCATATAAATACGGTGCGGAGGAAAAGTATACAAACGAAAAGTCGCTGGGAGTTTTTTCTTCAAGAGAAAAGGCTGAGGCAGCCATAGACCACTATATAAAACAGCCCGGTTTTTGTGACTATGACATAAGCTGTTTTAAAATTACAGAATGTAAAATCGACGAGCCTTATTTAGGTAAAATAATTACAACAAGATATTAAGAAATACTTTCGGAAAAGGAGGGACGTAAAAATGGCTTATATTATAAAAAAGGACGGAACCCTTGAACAATTTGACAGACAGAAAATTATTACTGCCGTAAGCAAGTCGGCGGACAGGGTAATGTATAAATTTAAGGCATATGAGCTTGAAGCCATATGTTCCTTTGTAGAGGATAAAATTCAGGCAAATCTCCTTGAAGAAATACCAATTCAGACGATGCACTATTTGGTTGAAAGCGCATTGGAGGAGATTGAACCCAGAGTTGCAAAAAGCTATAAGGACTATCGAAACTATAAAAAGGACTTTGTTCATATGCTTGACAAGGTTTACAGAAAAGCCCAGTCGGTTATGTATATAGGTGATAAGGAAAATTCCAACACCGACTCAGCCCTTGTAGCCACAAAGCGAAGCCTTATTTACAACCACTTAAACAAGGAGCTTTACAAAAAATTCTTTTTGACCACCGAAGAGCTTCAGGCAATTAAGGACGGCTATATTTATATTCACGATATGTCAAGCAGACGTGACACAATGAACTGCTGTCTTTTTAATATGACAGAGGTTTTAAGCGACGGCTTCGAAATGGGCAATTTGTGGTATAACGAGCCTAAAACCCTTGATGTTGCCTTTGACGTTATAGGGGACGTTGTGCTTTCAACGGCTTCTCAGCAGTACGGCGGCTTTACTGTTCCCGAAATAGATAAAATTTTAGAGCCCTATGCCCAAAAGTCTTATGATCTGCACAAACAGAGACTTATTGACTTTTACAGACAGATTAAGGGCGAGCCCAATGAAAATGATATGAAAATAATCGATAATGAAGCCTATAAAAAGCTTAAAAGAGAGTGCGAGCAGGGCTTTCAGGGGCTTGAATATAAGCTTAATTCGGTGGGCTCAAGCAGGGGAGACTATCCCTTTATTACAATAACACTGGGCTTAGGCACAAAGCCTTTTGAGAAAATGGCGGCTAAGACTGCCCTTGAGGTTCATATGAAGGGTCAGGGAAAGCCCGGCAACAGGAAGCCCGTTCTCTTCCCTAAAATCGTATTTTTATATGATGAAAAGCTTCACGGAAAAGGCGGAGAATTAGAGGACGTTTTTGATGTGGGTGTTGAATGCTCAATGAAAACAATGTACCCCGACTGGCTTTCTCTTTCAGGGGACTCCTACGTTGCGGAAGCCTATCAAAAATACGGCGTTGTAATAAGCCCAATGGGCTGCAGAGCCTTTCTTTCTCTTTGGTTTGAAAGAGGGGGCAGAAAGCCTGCTGACGAAAATGACAAGCCCGTTGTAGTGGGCAGATTTAACTTAGGGGCAATTTCTCTTCATCTGCCTATGATTTACGCAAAGGCTCAGAAGGAAAGCAAGGACTTCTACACTGTTCTCGACCACTATCTTGAAATGATAAGAAGCCTTCACAAAAAGACTATTGAATATGTGGGTGAAATGAAGGCTTCAACAAATCCCGTTGCCTACTGCGAAGGGGGATTTTACGGCGGTCATCTTAAGCCAACAGACAAAATTAAGTCTATTCTTAAGCTTTGTACGATTTCATTCGGCATAACCGCCCTTAATGAGCTTCAGCAGCTTCACAACAGAAAGTCGCTGGTTCAAGACGGAGCCTTTGCCCTTGAGGTTATGGAATACATAAACAAAAAGGTGGACGGGTTTAAAGAAGAGGACGATATAAACTACGCAATTTACGGAACGCCGGCTGAAAGTCTCTGCGGCTTGCAGGTGGAGCAGTTCAGAAAGCTTTACGGAATTATTCCCAATGTTTCCGACAGACCCTACGTCAGCAATTCCTTCCACTGTCACGTAACCGAGGATATTACCCCTATCGAAAAGCAGGATTTGGAAAAAAGATTTTGGAATCTCTGCAACGGGGGCATAATTCAGTACGTCAAATACCCCATAAACTACAACAAAGAGGCTGTTGTAACCCTTATAAGGCGTGCTATGAAAATGGGCTTTTACGAGGGGGTAAACCTGTCTCTTGCCTACTGCGACGACTGCGGTCATCAGGAGCTTGAAATGGATGTCTGCCCGAAATGCGGAAGCAGAAACTTAACCAAAATCGACAGAATGAACGGCTATTTAAGCTATTCGAGAGTTCATGGCGACACAAGGCTCAACTCCGCTAAAATGGCTGAAATTGCCGAAAGAAAGAGTATGTAGCTATGAGGTATCATAATATTACACACGACGATATGAAAAACGGCAGCGGCTTAAGGGTGGTTTTGTGGGTGTCGGGCTGTTCCCACAGATGTCCCGGCTGTCATAACCAAATCACATGGGACGAAAAAAGTGGACTTGTTTTTGACGAAGAAGCCAAAGCGAAAATTTTCTCACAGCTTGAAAAGGACTATATTTCCGGCTTAACCTTAAGCGGCGGCGACCCATTGTTTTTTAACAACAGACAGGACGCAGCGGAGCTTTTAAAAGAGGTCAAAGAAAGATTTCCCAAAAAAATATTTGGCTTTATACCGGATATTTGTGGGAGGAAATTAAGGATTTGAGCCTTATTCAATATGTCGATATTTTGGTTGACGGAAGGTTTATAAAAGAGCTTAAGGACAACAACCTTAAGTGGAGAGGCTCTTCAAACCAAAGGGTTATAGACGTTAAAAAAAGCCTTGAAAAAGGGACGGCAGTGCTTTACTGTGATTAGACTTTAGGAGGAATTATGGAAATTTACTTTGCGAAAATGAGAGACGGGGCGAAAATTCCCGATAAAAAAATATGGGACGCAGGGCTTGACATTTACCCCTGCTTTGATGAAGATTATCTGCTTATTCAGCCGGGGGAGACGGTTCTTGTGCCTACGGGGATCTGCTCTGCCATACCCGAAAATTATTATATTCAGGTGGAGGAAAGAGGTTCAAGCGGCAGCAAGGGCATAAAATATTCCGCCGGAGTTATAGACTCAAGCTATCGGGGCGAATGGTTTTTGGCGACCACAAACACAAACAAAAAGCCCCTTATTATTTCAAAGCTTAAGCTTGATGAGCTTCAGCCCTCGGTTAAGGAGCTTATAGAAAAATGCTTTGTGGTTTACCCCTACGAAAAGGCACTTTTTCAGGGGGTTATCCACTGTGTTCATAATGAACTGGAAAGAAAGGAAATTTCCCTTGAAGAGCTTTTGAAAATCCCTTCCGAAAGAGGTGAGGGGAGATTGGGCAGCAGCGGCAAATAAGACTGCCGCAAAAAATTGATTTAATTAAAAACAGAAAGCCGAATAACCTCAGAGATTTTGGCTTTCTGTTTTTTTGGCTATATTTCTTGCGGATTTCCTGAGCTTTAAGTCGCTTGAAAGCAAAACTCCGAAGGCGCCTAAAAGGAGAATTGCCGCCCAAAAAATCGCTTTGCCCTGAAGCTTAAATATAAGCAGAGAGCCTGTTAAAGCACCGGTGAAAAAGAAAATTATTGCGGAAATATAATAAAGGGCGGTGTTAAAGCTTTTTCTGCTTTTATTGCTTATTGCGGCGACGAGATTTTTCGAAGCCTGTCTCAGATTGTTAGTGCAGAAGGTTGTGGAAAGAGGCACGCCCTGAAGCTTTGTAAAGCTGTTATACTGAATTGCACATACAAAGGTTACGGGTACCGTAAAAAAAGGATCGGGAAGCCCTGCGGGCAAAACCCCAAGCACAATCATAACAACGATTTCAGCAAATATAAAAACAGTGTGCCAGTGAATACCCAGCTTTCTGACTGAAGCCGGCAGTTTTTCCGATACTGCCACCCCTGCCGCATAGGCGGCTAAGGGAATTAAATAATAAAGACCGTTTTTAAAGGCTCCCTGAGCAAAGGCAATTGCCATTAATGCGAAATTTCCCGTTGCGGCGTTGCAGAAAACCTTTCCGTGCAAAATATATGTAAAAGCCTCCATAAAACCGCCGCAGTAAGCCAAAATCCAGCATACGGGGCGGCTTTGATAAACAGGAAGCAGTTCCTTTTTAGTTTCAGACATTTTCTCTAAGACGTGCCGAGTAGATTTCATCTGCTTGCGGCTCGCCTAAAACCTCCCTTTTGTTATTAATTATAACCGTTTTTTCGCCGGCAGTTATTTTGCCGATAACTGCGGCGTTTATGCCCTCTTTTTTAAGAGCATTTACAAGCTCCTCGCCGTTATTTATACAGATTAAAAGACTGCCGCTTGAAATAAGCCTTAAGGGGTTGACCCCGAAAAGTGAGCAGATTTCTTTTGTCTCATCCAAAACGGGAATTTTATCCGCATAAACAGTAATGCCTGTTTTGGAGCCGTCGGCAATCTCAAAGCAAGCCCCCAAAACGCCCCCCTCTGTTATGTCATGCATAGAGCTTGCTCCAAGCTCAGCGGCTTTAAGGGCTTCCTTCCTAACCGAAAGACTTAAGGAAAGAGCCTTTGCCCTTTCTACTGCCTCTTTCGGCAAAATGCCTTTAAGCTTTTCCTCATTGTCAGCTGCAAGAATTGCCGTTCCCTCAAGTGCGGCATATTTCGTCATAACAACATCCTGACCAACAGCAGCTCCCCCTGTTTTAACAAATTTTCTGTCAATCGTTTTCCCCACAACAGCAGCGGAAACTATGGGTCGGTTCACTGCGTCGGTTATCTCGGTATGCCCTCCCAAAACCTCAAGTCCGGCTTTTTTTGTTTCTCTGAAAATGTCAGTGCTTAAGCGATCCAACTCTTCCTCCGAAAAATTCGGCGGCAAAAGAAGGGTTATCATAAGCCCGAAGGGAACGCATCCGCAGGAATAAATGTCGTTTGCGTTTACATTAACAAGAAGCCTGCCGATATTTTCGCAGGCTCCCGTAATGGGGTCGGCTGAAAGAACTATCATCTCCGTCTCCGGGTCTATAACGGCGCAGTCCTCGCCGACACCGGGTCTTAAAACAACTTCCTTTCTGCCGATTTGTGCATTTTTCGATTTCTCAAAAATATATTTGTCAAGCAGCTCCGAAGGGAGCTTTCCTACCTTCATAGTTTACACCTTACTTTGTGTTATATGTGCTTTTATTGATTTTCACTGTTTCTACAAGCTCTCCGTTTTCGTATACATTTTTATAAAGCTCATATGTAACGGTTGAATCCGTTTCACCTGTTTTTTTGTTATAAAATTCAAGGGTTCTGCCGCTGTCGTGAACCTCACAGCCCTCAATGGTTACGTTAACTGCGTTGTTTTCAAGGGAAGCCTTTATAACAACGGGGTAGCCTGTATTGTTTGTAATTTTAAGGTCTTTAACGTCCCCCGCAAGGGTTGCGTCATAGGCGTAATCCATATAGCCTACCTTTTTGGAGTGGTTATAGCGTTCCGTAATTTCAAGTTCAGCCATAAGCGCCGCATTGTAAAGGGCCGACGACACCTGACATACTCCGCCGCCGATATCCTCTACAAGCTCGCCGTTTACATAAGCCCCGGCGTATTTATAGCCGCTTTCCTCCGTATAGGGCGAAAAGGCTTCATTTGTGGAAAAGGTTTCGCCGGGCATAATAACGGTGTTGTTAAGCTTGCCTGCCGCTACTGAAAGATTGGTTATTCTGTCGTCGTTGCCTGTGCCGTAGGTGCTTTGGTATGTGCCTATTACAGACGAGGTAAACTGAAAGTCCTCCTCGGTATATTCGGGCAAAACCGTATCAACGGGTATATTAACCTCGGCGTCTCTCTTTAAGGGCAGAAGCTCGTTAGCCATTTCAACGGTTCTGTCTCTGTCGACCTTTCTGCCGGAGGAAGCCTTTGTTATAACAAACTCTCCGTTTTCATATTTATACTCAGAGTTTACGGCTTCAATATCTATGTCTGCGCAGATAACATCTACACATTCTTCAACCTTTGTGCCGTCATAAACCCATTCTGCGGTTAAATATTTGCCTCTGTCCTTGTTTTCCATAACCTCGGCGTAGCGCTGTTTAATGTCTGCGTTTTCTCTGCCGAAGTTATAGGCTTCTTCTATGGCTTGGTCAAAGTCATAGCTTACGCCCAGCTCTTCGAATGTAAACTCCTTTGAATATGAAGCAGGGGCATATTTAAAATCTATTGTTCTGCCGGAGAGGATTGTCGACACCTGGGAAATCAGTGTTTCCTTAGCCTGTTCCTTTGTTAAGCCGCCTATGTTAATATCGTTTATGTATACATTTGAATAAATTGTGTCAACATCCAAAACCGCAGTAATTTCCGCCTCTTCCCTTTGCTTTGCAAGGTTTGCCGCAAAGTTTTCACGCAGAGTAATAAACACCGCTGTCATGCCTATTAAAATAATAAAGGCAGCTGTGCAGATTATAATTGTGCCTCTGCGCTTTTTTTGTATGTTAAGTGAATGAGCGGAGACCTGCTCTGTTTCGTTTTTAATATTTTCTTCCAACTCTGTCATAAACTTTTACCTCTCTTTTTTTCAATATCAGCCTGCGCCTGCAAAGCCCGCAATAAACGGAGCCACAACGCTTAATACCATAACAACGATAACTATTACGGCAATTATTCTTGCAATATTCTGCCTTTGTTTGGAGTTCATTCTTCTCATATTAAATCCCCCTTAATATTATATTCAAATTATCTATGTAAAAGTATGAAAACTTTAAAACCTTAGTTTTTCAAGTGTACAAACAGATTATAACATAGTAATCCGAAAAGTGCAATAATAATTTCTGTGGTAATTCAATTCTTTCCGAAGCTCAATAATTGACAATCAAAACACATTGACTTATAATAATTATAAAAATGAAAAGATTTTATAATAAACTTCAGAAAGTTTTAAGTGCAGTGTGATATATTAAAAAAATAATTTAGGCTCCCCTTGAAGGTGTTCAGAAGTTTTCTTGCGAAAACTTGCTCTTTGGGCAACCCGACCTCTTTCGGTTTCCGGCTGACTGAGAGGAGAAGATTTTCCTTTTACTGCCAAAGCTTGATGACAGAATGATTTTATTATTGAATATTTTACAAAGGAGGCAACGACTATGAAGGTTTTAATTGCCGAGGATGACAACCTGCTCTCCGCCGCAATATGCAAGATTATGCAGAATGACGGCTTTTTTACGGATGCGGTTTTTGACGGTGAAGCAGCCGTCTATTATGCTCTGAATTCACAATATGATTTAATTATACTTGACCTTATGATGCCTAAGCTTGACGGTATGGAGGTTATAAGCCAAATAAGAAAAAAGGGCATAAGCACCCCCGTACTTATTTTAACGGCGAAAAACACAATTAAAGACAAGGTCAGCGGTTTAAACATAGGTGCAGACGATTATATGACAAAGCCCTTTAACGCCGAAGAGCTTTCCGCAAGGGCAAACGCACTTACGAGACGGAAGGACCGTATAATTTTAGACGAAATTAAATTCGGAGACGTAAGTTTAAATTTGACCAATGCGGCAATTTGTAAGGGCGACAACAGCGTTCAGCTGACAAAAAAGGAATTTGCTGTTATAAAACACCTGTTTTTAAACCCCAAAACAATTACCTCAAAGGAAAATATTATTATAAACGTCTGGGGAGCAGACTCCTCCACTGCGGAAAACAATGTTGAGGCTTATATTTCCTTTATAAGAAAAAAGCTTAAATACTTAAATTCAAGTGTTAAAATAAGAAATATTCAAAGCTTGGGCTACAGATTGGAAGAAAGCTGATGATAAAAAGATTTCGCAGAAAATTTATAATTTGCAATTTAATGCCCATAGGTTTTTTAATTTTAATAATCCTTTCGGGCTTCTTTGCGTATTCTTATAACACAAAGCTTGCGGATTTGGAAAACGCTATGATCCAGGTCTTAAAGCCCGCAGGCAGAAAATCCTCTTCCGACAGCGATTCACAAAGTGATAATGCACCGGAAAAGCCCTCCGATAAAAATAATTCACAAAGTGATAACACGCCGAAAAAGCCTTCATCCGACGGCGGTTCACAAAGCGGCGGCGCTCCCGAAAAGCCTTCATCCGGCAATTCGCAAAGCAGCACCGCCCCTAAAAAACAAAGCTCTCAAAGTCAAACCGTTGTTTCAACCTTTGAAGCCGAAAACGAGTCAAATTCAGATGACAACGCTATTAATGTGTTTTTCTATAATGCCGATACGGAACACGTTGCCGTTTTGTCAAGAACTCCCACATATTCAGAGGAGGATTTTCTTGAAATAGGGCTTCAGGTTTCGGAGCTTGAATCGGGCTTCGGAAAGCTTTCACACCCGAGGGTATATTATTATCTGAAACAGATAAATAATGAAAGCCAAATAGCCATAGCCAGCACGAAATATATAAGCTCAGGCTTAACACGCTTGTTTCTCAATTTGCTTTTTTTGTACATAGTTATAATGCTTATATTTTATGTTATTTGCCGCTGTGCATCTCTGCTGGCAGTAAGCCCCTTTGAAAAAGCTATGAAGTGGGAAAGGGATTTTACCTCGGGGCTGTCTCACGACCTTAAAACGCCTCTTTCCGTAATTTTGGCAAACACAAGCATTTTAAAATCACAAAAGGATCTGAGCCCGGCTGAAACCGAAAAATGGATTTCTTCAACAGAAACCGCCGCACTGCGTATGCAGGCTCTTATTAAGCAGATGCTCACACTTTCGGAAATAGACTATAAAGAAGAAAAGCCCGAGCTTAAGACCGTAAACCTTTCACTTGCGGCGGAAAAGCTGGCTCTTGTGTCAGAGTCTCTTGCATATGAAAAAAACATAGACTTTTCAAGTGATATACAAGATGATGTATGCGCTAAAGCAAATGAGGAATATGCGGAAAGAATTTTTGCCGCACTTATTGACAACGCCCTTAAATATGAGCCCGAAGGAGGAATAATAAACATTTCCCTTGCCTCTTCAAAGGACAAGGCTGTTTTTAAGGTCAACAACAAAACAACCCTTATTTCTCCCGATGACCTGCCTCATATTTTTGAGCGGTTCTATCGTGCGGATAAAGCCAGAAGCGAAAATAACAGCTTCGGCTTGGGGCTTTCCATAGCCGAAAGGCTGGCGACCCTGACAGACGCTAAAATTACTGCCGAAAGCAGTGAGGGCGAAGGAACAACCTTTACCGTAACATTTAAACACCTTATTGAGGAACCCCAATAAAACAGTTCCTATAAAGAAACCGAAAAAGACTGCCTTTTCACTCCGGCAGTCTCTTTTGGTTTATAAATATTTAAAACATAAAAGACCATAAGTGTTTTGCTGACGCACAACACTTATGACTGCCTCAAAATTTAGCCTATGGCAAAAACGGATCTGCCGTCGGATGTCTTTCTTTGATGGATAAAAAACAGCCTTTTCGTTTTTGAAAAGACTGTCTTTGTTTTAGTTTTTTAAAAATTATCCCTCAATGAGACTGCGGTATTTTTGGTAGTCGCTTTCGGGAATGCCGAGACCTGTTAAAGCCTGTTCAAGTGTAAGATGAAGATTGTTCATTGCGTTTTTTAATAATGATACGGTTGTTTGTTCTACTCCGTCATTTCTGATACCATAGCTTATATTACACATAGTCGTCACCTCATCTTCAATATTTTTATATTTTAGCATTCGGAGTTGGAAAACTTCCTACTATAGTTAAATTTTATTACATAACGGAAACACTGTCAAGCAAAAATATGCATAGTTCATGACTGGGCAAAGTGAAAAAATTTCAGTTATTGTTCTTTACTTATGACAAAATTTTTGCTATAATAGCAATAGGCAAGTTGCTAACGGGTTGGTTAGGCTGAACTTCTGTTATAATTTTAAGTACCTGTCGGACTTTTGTTATAAAGGAGGGACAGCCAATGAATGCATTAGACATAATTTATGCGTACTTTGTTATTATACAATCTGTATATGACATACAGTACATAGCATTGTTATTAAAAATAATGCACAATGAAAAGACCACCCTGTCGTAAATAGCGGTGGTCTAGTGGTCTATAACTATTAAACTATCGCCTAACCGACTTACAGCGATTGCTTAGTCGAAAGACGGGAGCAGGTGAGTATTAGCAGTACTCGCCTTTTCTTTTTGTATATTTATATTATACACTATCTTTTTACAGATTACAAGCATTTTAAGTAAAAAGATAATAAAAAATTTTTACATTTTTTAATTTTAAGAAATACAGATTATCAGTCATATTTCTTAATGCCTATATCGTGGCGGAAGTGTTTATCGGTAAAGTCGATTTTATCCACTGCGGCGTAGGCTGTTTTGATAGCTTCGTCAAGGTTTTCGCCCTTAGCTGTCACGCCTATAACTCTGCCGCCGTTGGTATAATACTTTCCGTCCTTCAAAGCTGTTCCTGCGTGATAAACCTTAACGGCAGGGTCTTTTTCCGCTTCCTCCAAGCCGGTTATTTCATAGCCCTTTTTATATGAAACAGGGTAGCCCCCCGACGCCATAACCACACAGCAGGCTGCGCCGTTGTCCCACTCAATTGAAAGCTTGTCCAGAGTTCCGTCAACACAGGCTTCGAAAATTTCCAAAAGATCTGTTTTCAAACGGGGCAGAATAACCTGTGTTTCGGGGTCGCCGAAACGGCAGTTATATTCAATAACCTTAGGGCCGTCCTTTGTCAGCATAAGACCAAAATAGATTATGCCCTTAAAGGTTCTGTTTTCACTGTTAAGAGCCGCCACAGTGGGTTTAAAGATTGTTTCCATAGCCACCTCGGCTACGTCCTCGGTATATACTCGGCTGGGTGAAAATGTGCCCATTCCGCCGGTGTTTAAGCCCTCGTCATTGTCATAGGCTCTCTTGTGATCCTGTGCGGAAACCATAGGAACAACTGTTTTTCCGTCGCAGAAGGAAAGGACGGAAACCTCAGGGCCTGTCAAAAATTCTTCAATAACAACTGTTGTGCCGCTTTTGCCGAATTTTTGGTCAACCATCATTTCCTTTAAGCCCTCTTCCGCTTCTTCAACGCTTTGGCAGATAAGAACGCCCTTTCCCAAAGCCAATCCGTCGGCTTTAAGAACGATAGGGGGGTTCAGATTTTTAACATAGGCTAAAGCTGAGTTTACATCTGTGAAGGTTTCATAGCCTGCGGTGGGAATGTTGTATTTTTTCATAAGCTCTTTCGAGAAAGCCTTTGAGCCTTCGATTATTGCGGCATTTTTTCGAGGCCCGAAAACACGAAGCCCTTCCGCTTCAAATGCGTCAACAATACCCATTACAAGAGGGTCGTCCATACCTACAACGGTTAAGTCGATTTCCTTTTCCTTTGCCAAATTTACAAGTGCCGGAATGTCCGTTGCACTTACGGGAATACACTCAGCCTGAGCCGAAATTCCGCCGTTGCCCGGTGCGCAGTAGAGTTTGTCTATTTTAGGTGATTTTAAAAGTGCGTCAACGATTGCGTGTTCACGTCCGCCGCTTCCTATAACCAAAACCTTCATTTGTTTTCCTCCTTTTTTGGGAATTGTTTCTTATATTTACTTTAAAATCTTTACTATACCGTTTTCAACCTTAATTTTACCATCGGCGAAAAGTGCCACTGCCTGAGGGAAAATTTTCCACTCCGCTTCCTCCATAACTCTTTTTTGGAGAATTTCGGGAGTGTCGTCGTCCTTCACTTCTACTGCCTTTTGAAGAATTATAGGGCCGTTGTCGCAAATTCCGTCGGCAAAGTGAACCGTTGCTCCTGTTACCTTAACTCCTTTTTTGAGAGCCGCTTCGTGAACGTGAAGCCCGTAGAAGCCCTTTCCGCAGAATGAGGGAATGAGAGCCGGGTGAATGTTCATAACCATATTGGGGAAGGCTCTGTCGAAAGAGGGGTCTAAAATAAGCATAAAACCGCAGAGAACAATAAGGTCAACCTGTTTTTCTTTAAAATGCTCGATTAAGCCCTCTGTGTAGGCTTTTCTGTCGGGGTAGCCCTTAGGCTTTATGACGGCTGTTTCTATGCTGTTTTTTGCGGCACGTTCAAGAGCATAGGCGTCCGCCTTGTTGCTGACAACGGAAACGATTTTGCCGTTGATTTCGCCTCTGTTAATGCTGTCCATAATAGCCTGAAGATTTGTTCCGCCGCCGGAGACTAATGCACCGATTTTTATCATATTAATCTCCCCTTATTTCAAAATTATGTCAGTGCCGCTGCCTTCGGCTGTATAGCCTATTTTATAGACTTCCTCGCCGTTTTCCTTCAAAATTTCCATTGCCTTGTCGGCATTTTCCGCAGATACGCATATAACCATACCTATGCCCATATTGAAGGTATTATACATAGACATTCTTTCAACCTCGCCCTTCTTCTCTATAAGCGAGAAAATCGGCGGAATTGGGTAGCTGCCTTCTTCAATAACGGCTTTTATGCCTTCCGGCAGCATTCTGGGAACGTTTTCAATAAAGCCGCCCCCTGTAATATGGCTTATGCCCTTAACCTCAACCTTTGAAATAAGGTCTAAAACAGACTTAACGTAAATTTTTGTGGGGGTTAAAAGAACCTCGCCCAATGTTCCGCCCAGTTCTTCATAATATGTATTTATATTTTCCTCAGAGGGGTTGAAAATCTTTCTTACAAGAGAATAGCCGTTTGAGTGAATGCCGCTTGAGGCTATGCCTATAAGGGCGTCGCCGGGCTTAATATTCTTTCCGTCGATAGCCTTGTCAGCGTCCAAAATTCCTACTGTGAAGCCTGCAAGGTCATATTCGTCATCGGGCATAAGACCCGGGTGTTCTGCTGTTTCGCCGCCTATAAGAGCACAGCCTGCCAAACGGCAGCCCTCTGCAACGCCGCTTACTATTTCGGCGATTTTCTCGGGGTAGTTTTTGCCGCAGGCGATATAATCCAAGAAGAAAAGGGGTTCTGCACCGCTGCAGATTACATCGTTTACACACATTGCCACACAGTCAATACCCACTGTGGAGTGTTTGTCTGTCAGAAATGCAATTTTAATTTTTGTGCCTACGCCGTCTGTGCCTGAAACCAAAACCGGTTTTTTAAGATTTTTAGCTCCGCTTATGTCAAAAAGACCGCCGAAGCCTCCTAAACCGCCTATTACTTCGGGGCGGAGTGTTGCCTTTACGCTTGACTTTATAAGCTCAACCGATTTATAGCCTGCTGTTACGTCTACACCTGCCTGTTTATAATCCATGGTTAGTCCTCCTTTAAGCCGCTTAAATAGCTTTCGGCATAATTTTGATATTTTTTGTCGGGGTGGTTTGTTTTTACATTATTGAAAAGGGTTGCCGCTTCTAAAGTTTCACCCTTATCCATAGCAATTCTTGCCAAATAAAATTCGGCTGTATACTTTGTTTTTAAAAGCTCTTCATCTTCTTCTGAAGCATTCTCGGAATATGTAAGAGCCTTTGTCAAAAAGGATTTTGCGTTTTCAGTTTCACCTTCGTTATATGCCCTTTGACCTAAGTCCAAAAGAGCCGCAGAGCCGTTTCTCAAAACATCGTCTATAATTGAGTCATAGACAGCCTTTGATTCGGCTGAAATTCCCTTTGTGTTAAGGTCTGCCAAAAGCTCGCAGGCGTCTATATAATAATAAGAGTCAAAAAGCTGTTTCGCCTTTGCAATATCCGCTTCCTTTTGGGCAATATCCGCCGTTTGAACGGAAACAGAAGCGTCAGCCGCAGTACCCGAAGGAACGGAAGCGATTGTTTCCTCCTGCTGCTGAAGCTGTTCTATTTTTGCGTTTTGCTCCTCGGTTATTCCGGGAATAATCAGGAACATAAAAACTGCCGTACAGGCAAGTATTCCCAAAATAAAGGCGGCGGCTTCAATAAAGGCAGCCGATGTAAAAAAGCCCTGATTTTCTATGGGTGCAGCCTGAGCCTCTGTGTTTTTGGGAGGCTTTTTCTCGATTTCACCCGTAACCTTAACAGGGGGACGGGTTCTGTCGGGGCAGAGAATGTTAAAATGCATAGCCGCTTCGGGGTTGGCTACGTCCGCATATAAAACGGATTTGGCAAGATCAAGCGCCTTTATTCTTTCGCCCAAAATTATATAGCACAGGGTCATAAGGTTTACTGCCTTTAATAGCTTTGGGTTAAAGTCAACTGCCCCCTTAAGCTTGTTAAGAGCGTTTTCCAATCGTCTGCGGATTTTATCCGGCTCGGCTGTTCTTATATCAAAGCCTTTTAAAAGGGCAAGGGCTTCGTTATAAAGCTTTATACCCATATCCATTTTATCAAATTCAACAATATTTGCTTCCGTATAGCTTATATATTCAGAGGCTCTGTTGTTTGTTTTTTGATATGAAACAGACAGAAGCCAGTGTTTAAAGGCTTCGCCTACCTCGCCTGTTTCAAGACAAACAAGCCCCAATAAGTTTTGTGCGTTTATATTCCGCTTGTTTAATAAAATGGCGGTTTCAAGGCTTTCCCTTGCGTCTGTCAGGTTTGAAGCCTTAACCTGATCGATTGCCCTGTTGTAATATCTGTTTGAAAGCCTTTTAAGCTTTTCCATAAGCCTGACACTTGTTCCGCAGTTTGGACAGCGGAGTTCGTTTTTGCGGCAGTCAGTACCGCATAGGAGACATTTCAATGGTGCTACCTCCGTCAGTCTTGTTTTATCATTGAAATTATATCTAAAATATCTTCAATGCTGCTTTTGTTCAGGTCGTCTTCAATTCCGTCAATTTCCAAAACGGGCTTGTATTTTTCGATTTCCTTCTTTAAATCTATCATTTTTTATCTTTCCTTCCCTGATATTACTTAAGAAAACAAGCTTTCGTTTTCCTTTAAAAGTGCATAAATTTTGCCTGTTAAATAAAGGGAGCCTGTTATAAATATTACGCTGTCGTCAAAGCCTTTCAAAAGCTTACAGGCTTTTTCGGGGTCAGGCTCAAAATAAACATCCTTACCCTCTAAGGTCAGACCCTCGGGGTTAAAGGCTCTTTTTGAGGGGGGAACAGTCAAAATAACCCTGTCTGCATTCTTTGAAAGTGCCTTTATAAGCTTCTCGGGGTTTTTATCCGCCAAAACTCCCGTTAAAAGGGTTATCTTTTTGCCCTGTGCCTTTACTTCAGCTGTGGTTTTGTCAAATTCCTCTGCGGCGTTTAAATTGTGAGCGCCGTCGGCAATAATTAAGGGCGACTTTGAAATTATGTCGGTTCTGCCCTTAATTTTAGCTGTTTTTATGCCTTCGTAAACTGCCTTGTCGGGAATAGCATAGCCCTGTTTTCTCAAAGCCTCGATTCCCAAAAGAACAGCCGCTATGTTTTGGGGCTGATAAGAACCGCCCATACCCGAGACTAAGCCCTTATAAGAATAATAATGGGTTTTTATGTCCATAGTCAAGCCCTTTAGGTCATTTTTAATAATTTTTATTTCGGGATTAGGCTCATAAAGCAAGGGAGCATTTTTTTCGGCAGCATAAGCCCTTATAACCTTTTCCGCTTCTTCACACTGAAGAGCCGAAACACAAGGTCTGTTTTCCTTTATAATTCCGCATTTTTCAGCGGCAATTTCTTCTATTGTGTTTCCCAAAAACTCCGTATGGTCAAGGGCAATTCTCGTTATAGCGGTGAAAAGGGGAGATTCTGCAGCGTTTGTGGCGTCAAGTCTGCCCCCTAAGCCTGTCTCCAAAATTACAAAGCCCGGAGACTTTTTATAAAAGTATGAAAGACAGGCGGCTGTTATAATTTCAAAAAACGAAAACCACTGGTTTGAAGAGCCGAAAAACTCTTTTGTTTTTGCTTTTACAAAATCTATTTCATCTGCAAAGTCCTCATCCGAAATCGGCTCGCCGTTAAAGGCTATTCTTTCGTTATAGCGGATTAAATGGGGCGAGGTAAATAAGCCTGTTGTAAAGCCTGCTGCCCTTAAAATGCTTTCCGTATATGTGCAGAAAGAGCCTTTTCCGTTAGTGCCGGCAACGTGTATTATTTTAAGCCTTTTCTCTGGGCTGCCCATAAGAGACAGAAGCCCCTTAAAGGCGGAAAGACCCTGTTTTGAGCCTAAAACCGCCGAGCCCTCCAAATATTTTATTGCTTCATTATATGTCAAGATAATTCCTCTTCATTATTTTTAATGTCAATCTTTAAGCCTAATTCTTCAAGCTGTTTGTCCTCTACAATGTTGGGGGCGTCCGTCAAAAGACAGGAAGCGTCCTTAACCTTGGGGAAGGCAATTACGTCTCTTATGCTTTCAGCCCCTGTCATAAGCATAATCATTCTGTCGAGGCCGAAGGCAAGTCCTCCGTGAGGGGGTGCTCCGTATTTAAAGGCGTCAAGGAGGAAGCCGAAACGTTCCTGAGCGTCCTCTGCGGAGAAGCCCAGACACTTAAACATCTTGTTTTGAATTTCTCTTGAATGTATTCTTATAGAGCCGCCGCCTAATTCACAGCCGTTTAAAACCATATCATAAGCCTTTGCCCTTGCGTTTTGGGGTTCTGTGTCAAGCTTTTCAATATCCTCGTCCATAGGCGCAGTAAAGGGGTGGTGCATAGCCACATAGCGGTTTTCTTCCTCTGAAAATTCGAAAAGAGGGAACTCCGTTACCCAAAGGAATTTATAGTCGTCGTCCTTCAGAAGCTCAAGTCTGTTTGCCACTTCAAGACGAACTGCACCCAAAGCATCCCAAACAACCTTGTTTTTGTCGGCGCAGATAAGAATAAGATCCCCTGCCTTAGCTCCTGTTTTTTCGGCTATTTCGCTTAATTTTTCATCGTCGAAGAACTTGGAAATTGTGGACTTGAAGCCGCCGTCTAAAACGTTTATCCATGCAAGACCCTTTGCTCCGTAGGTTTTGGCTACGTCAACAAGGGAGTCTATTTTCTTTCTCGGGAATGAACCGCAGCCTTCAGCCACGATACATCTTACGCTTCCTCCGGCTTCGATTGCGCTCTTGAAAACAACAAAATCAGTGTCCTTAACAAGGTCTGTTATATCCTGAAGCTCCATTCCGAAACGAATGTCGGGCTTGTCTGAGCCGAAGCGGTCCATAGCCTCCTGCCAGGGCATACGAAGGAAAGGCGTTTCCAAATCAATACCCTTTATTTCCTTAAAGACGTATTTAATAAGGCGTTCGTTTACACTCATAACGTCCTCAGGCTCTACAAAGGAAAGCTCCATATCTATCTGAGTGAACTCAGGCTGTCTGTCTGCTCTTAAGTCTTCATCACGAAAACACTTAGCTATCTGGAAATATTTGTCAAAGCCCGAAACCATAAGAAGCTGCTTAAAAAGCTGAGGTGACTGGGGAAGGGCATAGAAGCTGCCGGGGTGAACTCTGCTGGGGACTAAATAGTCTCTTGCCCCCTCGGGGGTTGACTTTGTGAGCATAGGTGTTTCTATTTCAATAAAGCCCTCGTCTGTCAAAAATCTGCGGACAGCCTGTGCGGTTTTGTGACGCATTATAATATTGTTTGAAACAACGGGTCTGCGGAGGTCGAGATAACGATATTTTAGTCTCAGCTCCGTTGAAACGTTTATGCTGTCTTCAATCTGAAAGGGAGGTGTTTCCGACTCGTTGAGTATGCGAAGCTCTTCCACGGCGATTTCGATTTTGCCCGTTTTCATTTTGGGGTTTATATTTTTCTCGGTTCTTAAATTAACCTTACCTGTTATTGCCAAAACGTATTCGCTTTTGATTTCCTTTGTTTTGGCGATAATTTCAGCCGGTGAGCTTTCATTAACAACCGCCTGAACTATTCCGCTTCTGTCACGAAGCAGTATAAACGTAAAGGGACCCATTTCTCTTTTACGCTGAACCCAGCCTGTAACGGTAACTGTTTGACCTGCATATATTTCATCTATTTCGGCGCAGTATGCGCTTCTTTTAATGCCCTGCATTGTGTCTGCCATTTTGTTTCATCTCCTGTTGTGTTTATGTTATGCAAAAAAGTTTGCCAAATTATCAAAGCTTATGCTTTGCTGTTCGCCTGTTTTCATATTTTTAACCGTTATTGTTTGGTTATTGACCTCGTCCTCACCTAAAATAAGGGCAAAGCTTATTCCCGAACGGTCAGCATATTTCATTTTCTGCTTCATATTTTTACCGCCGTAGAAAATATCAGCAGCTGTTCCGCTGTCTCTTAAAGCTGTCGCAGCCTTAAGGGCGTAGGGTATACAGCCCTCATTCATAGGCAGAAGAAGAGCCTTAGCCGTTGAAAGACTGTCTGAGGTGATTATGCCGTTTTCACGAAGCTGTGAAAAAAGTCTTGTTAAGCCTATTGAAACGCCAACTCCGGGCAGCTTCTGTTTTGTATAGTATTCCGCAAGGTTGTCATAGCGTCCGCCGGAGCAGACACTGCCTAAGCTGGGGTAGTCGGTTAAAACAGTTTCATAAACCGTTCCTGTGTAATAGTCAAGCCCTCTGGCTATGGTAAGCTCGATGTCAAAATAATCCTCATCTACTCCGAAAGTCTTAAGAAACTCAGTTACCTTTTCAAGCTCTTCAACACCCTCTGAGAATTTAGGGTTGTCAACAGAAAGAGCCTTAAGCTTTTCAAGCTTCTCCGCAGGTGTTCCGCTTGTGGAAACAAAGCCCATAATTTCGTCAGCCTGTTTTTCAGCCCCTAACTTAACAAGCTCTTCCCTTACGTTTTCAGCACCGATTTTCTCTATCTTGTCGATTACTCTCAAAATGTCGGCGGTTTTGTCCTCAAGACCCAAGTCCTCAAAGAAGCCGTTTAAGATTTTGCGGTTATTAAGCTTAATTTTAAATGCGCCTATGTTAAGCTTTTTGAACACATTATAAATTACCGCAGGCATTTCGGCGTCATAGACAAGGCTTAAGGTCTCGCTGCCTATAATGTCTATGTCGCACTGATAAAACTCACGAAAACGACCCTTTTGAGGTCTTTCTCCTCTGAAAACCTTGCTTATTTGATAACGCTTAAAGGGGAAGTTTAAATCGTTTCTGTGCTGGGCAACGTAACGGGCAAGGGGGACAGTTAAGTCAAACCTTAATGAAAGGTCATTGTCGCCCTTGTTAAAGCGGTAAATCTGCTTTTCTGTTTCGCCTCCTGCCTTAGCCAAGAGAACCTCCGAATATTCTATTGTGGGGGTGTCTAAGGGCAGAAAGCCGAAGCTTTCATAAACCTCTCTTATAGTGTCTTTTATTTTATTAAACAAAATCTGTTCGGGAGGAAGAAGCTCCATAAACCCGGGCAGAATTTTAGGCGTTATAATCTTTGCCATATTTTACCTCCATGAAAGACCTTTTCTCTTTCTTTCTATCATTTCATCTGTTCTTGTTATATAATCATCAACGCTTTTAACGTTAAAAATACGTTCTATTCTGTTTGAAGCTTTGTCAACTGTTTTTGTCGACCCTCCGCAGCCCATAGCGATTATGCTTTGGGTTTCTTCCATGATCAGAATGTTGTAAATACATTCGTGGTTCGGCTTGCAGTAGCTTACGTTTTCGAAATTGCCCACCATATTTTTTTGGCGGTACATATAATAGGGGGAAAGCCCCATTCCCTTTGTATATTCCGCCGAAAGGGTTAAGAGCCTGTCCATAAGGGCAAAATCTGCAAGGCTGTAGCTGTCAAGGGTTTCCTTAAGCCGTGAAGCACGTTTTACCGCCAGTGTATGAACTGTTAGACTTTCAGGGGAAAGAGCCTTTAAGCCCTCTAAGGTTGTTCTGACTTCTTCTTCTCCCTCTGTGGGCAAGCCCAAAATTATGTCGCGGTTTATATGCCCTATGCCTAACTTTCTCGCCAGGTCAAAGGCTTTGAAAAAGTCCTCTGTTTTGTGGTCTCTGCCTATAAGGGCAAGGGTTTTATCGTTAAGGGTTTGGGGGTTTATGCTTATGCGGTTTATGCCGAAGGAGCTTATAATTTTAAGCTTTTCCTCTGTTATTGTGTCGGGTCTGCCTGCTTCAACTGTGAACTCCTTCGGAGCTTTGAAGCTTTTGAAAACCATTGTCAAAAGGCGGTTAAGCTGTGTCGGATTTAGAGATGTAGGTGTTCCGCCGCCGATATAAACGGACTCTATGGGGGTATCCTTTAGGTTGTCTCCGCAGAAGGTTATTTCCCTTTCCAAAGCGTCCAAATAAGCGTCAACCTTGTTTTTATACTGCGCCATTGGGTAAGATGTAAAGGAGCAGTAAAGACAGCGGGTAGGGCAGAAGGGAATACCTATATAAAGGCTCACCGCATTTGGGTCTGAAGCCTTTATAATTCTTTCCTCAGACTTAGAAATTTTCATTGCCAAGTCGATTTTATCCTGTCTTACATAATATTCGCTTTTAAGGTAGTCGGAAACCTTTTCGTCTGTCATAGAAGCCATCAGGGATGTAACAAGCTTCGCCGGGCGAACCCCGGTCAAAGCACCCCAAGGCAAGGTTATTTTATAAAAAGACATAAGAACGTCAAAAAGGTCCAGCTTTAAACGCCGCTTAAGGGCGGCGGTGTCTTTGGGGGTCGGCTCGCTTTTTTCAGACACCTCTTTGCCGTCAAGAATAAGAGCTGCCGAGATTGTGTCGCCCTTAAGCTCAGATATTACGCAGTTTAAGGTTGGGCTTTCGACCCTTGCGCAGACAGTGTTGGGGTAGAAAAGCTGGAGTATTGTAATTATATCGTCTGCATAGTTATGCCCTTTTATAACATAATCCATTTTTATCTTCCTTTTTTATAAGTAGGGGTTTAGCTTGCGTTCGGCGGCAACTGAGGTTTTAGGCCCGTGACCGGGGAAAACCTTTGTCTCCTCGGGCAGTGTCATAACCTTTTCTTTAAGAGCGGTAACAAGGCTTTTATAGCTGCCTCCCGGGAAGTCGGTTCTGCCGATTGACATAGCGAAAAGAGAGTCTCCGCTGAAAAGAACTCCCTCGTTTTTAAAATAGAGACAAATTCCGCCCGGTGTGTGACCGGGGGTTTCGATTGTCTTAAATGTCAGTGAGCCGAAGGAAAATTCCTCCCCGTCCTTAAGAAGCCTGTCGGCTGTCATAGAAAGGGGGTCTGCTCCGAACATAAGGCTTAAATTCATTTCGGGAGAGGCAAGAACCTGTGCTTCGTTTTCCCCGATGATAACAGGTGCTTTGGTTTTGTCTTTGAGCCACTGTAAGCCGTCTATGTGGTCATAGTGGGCGTGGGTTAAAACAATGGCTTTAAGGCTTATGCTGTTTTCTCTCAAGAAGTCTGTTAATTCGGAAAATTTGTCTCCCGGGTCAACAGCAATTGCACAGCTTGTTTCTTCACATATTATAAGATAACAGTTTTCGTCCATACCTCTGGTTGTAAAGGTTTTAATTCTCATATTTTTCACCTCTCCGCCTACCTGTTCGGCATAAGTTCATCACTGTCCAAAACTATCGTTATAGGCCCGTCATTTAAAAGCTCCACCTGCATATCTGCGCCGAAAACGCCTGTTTGTGTATCGGGGTAAGCGGCTTTAAGGCGGCTTGTAAAGGCTTCAAAGGCGGCTTTTGCTTCGGCAGGGGGTGCGCCCTTGGCAAAGTCGGGTCTGCGGCCGTGTCGGCAGTCTGAATAAAGAGTGAAGTTCGGAACTGCTAAAATTCCGCCCTTAATATCCTTAACGGAAAGGTTCATTTTTCCATTATCGTCCTCAAAAATCCTCAAATTAGTGATTTTATCGATTATTTTGGCAAAAACTTCTTCATTGTCGCCTGACTTTATGCCTATTAAGGCCACAATTCCGCTCTTTATTTCAGCTGTTGGCTGATTTTCCACTGTGAGATTTGAATATTTAACTCTTTGCAAGACAGCTCTCATTTTATACTCCTTAAGTGTTGGTTCTTTCTATTTCATAAATTCCGCTGATTTGGTTTATTTTCTTGCAAATGCTTTCAAGCTGGTCTTTGCCTGTGACCATAAATGAAAGGTCTACAATGGCATCGTCCTTTACAACACGAAGGTTGACGTTTTTGGTTGCAGTATTTTCCGAAAACAGAACCTGAAGAATGTTTGAAAGAAGATCCATTCTGTAAAGCCCCACAACCTTGATTTCCACCTGAAAGGCTGACACTTCGCTTTTTGGCAAATTCCACTCGGCGTCAATAAGACGTGACCGCTCGGATTCGCTTAAATTTATAATGTTTACACAATCGGTTCTGTGGATTGAGACGCCTCTGCCTCTTGTTACAAAGCCGACGATTTCGTCGCCGGGCACAGGCGAACAGCACTTACTGAAACGGACAGAAATATCGCCTACGCCCTTAACAACAACGCCGCTTCTGTTTTTATAGTTGGGAGAGGCTTCTTCCTTTTTATCCAAAACGTCATCGGCAGTAAAAATCTTGTTCTTTTCAAGCTCCTTCTTATAGTCCTCCACAAGGCGGTTTATAACCTGACCTTCCTTCAGACCGCCGTGACCTACTGCGGCGCAGACAGAGTCCCAGTCTTTAAAGGCGTAGCGGTTCATAACCGCCTTCATACGGTCGCCTGTACACAGGGTTGAAATTTCGTAGCCCCGTTTTTTGGCTTCCTTCTCCAAAAGCTCCTTGCCCTTAATGGCGTTGTCCTCTTTGTTTATTTTCTTATACCACTGATTTATTTTGCTTCTTGCCTGAGAGCTTTTTACGAACTTAAGCCAGTCCATAGAAGGCCCTCTTGAGTTTTGGCTTGTTACTATTTCGACTCTGTCGCCGTTTTGAAGAGTATATTCAAAGGGAATGATTTTTCCGTTTACTCTTGCGCCGACCATAGTGTTGCCTACGGCTGAGTGAATGGAGTAGGCGAAGTCAACCGGGGTTGAGCCGGCGGGCAGTGTTTTCAAGTCCCCGGAGGGGGTGAAAACATAAACGTTGTCGTTATATGCGTCAA
This sequence comes from Clostridiales bacterium, assembly GCA_021204175.1. Classification (GTDB taxonomy): domain Bacteria; phylum Bacillota; class Clostridia; order Lachnospirales; family CAG-274; genus JAJQCI01. The sequence goes on from JAJPZT010000075.1 coordinate 39,941, forward strand.
GGTCGGTCTGAACAGCCTCCATAAATTCGCTGTTGTCAGACATATCGTTCTGCCATTCCAAAATTTGGTTAAGCCACGAAACAGTGTCCTTGTCTTCGTTTTTAACGTCCGTTAAGCCTATTTTATATTTCCAGTGGGCTGCAACGCCGTATTCCGCTACTCTGTGCATTTCCCATGTTCTTATCTGAACCTCGAAGGGCATACCCTTTTCGTCCAAAACCGTAGTGTGAAGAGAACGGTATTTATTTGGCTTGGGCATACCTATATAGTCTTTAAATCTGCCGGGAACAGGCTTATATTTATCGTGAACAAGACCCAAAACATTATAGCAGTCTTTAACGTTTTCAACTATAACTCTTATGGCAAAAAGGTCGAAAATCTGGTCGATTGTCTTGTTTTGGTTCACCATTTTTTTATAGATAGAAAAATAGTGTTTAGGTCTGCCTGTTACCTCGCAGTCTATGTTTGCTTCTTCACAGAGAACCTTTACCGTTGCAACAATATTTTCTATATACTGAATACGTTCTGACTGCTTGGCGTTTACCTTTTCGACCAAATCCGAATATGCGTCGGGGTAGAGATAACGCAGAGACAAATCCTCAAGCTCGCTTTTAAGAGAAGCCACGCCCAAACGGTCTGCAAGGGGAGCGTATATATTAAGGGTTTCCTGTGCAATTTCCTTCTGCTTGTTAGGGGGCTGAAATTCCAGCGTACGCATATTGTGAAGTCTGTCGGCAACCTTTATAATAATTACACGCAGATCCTTAGCCATAGAAATAAACATTTTTCTGTAGTTCTCAGCCTGCTGTTCAAGCTTATCGGTATATTTGATTTTTTTAAGCTTTGTAACGCCATCAACAAGAAGGGAAACCTTGGGGCTGAACATAGCGGTTATGTCGTTTTTGGAAAAACGAGTGTCTTCAACCACGTCATGAAGAAGTCCGGCTTCAATAGACTCCATATCCATTTCCATATCAGCCAAAATAAGGGCTACGGAAAGAGGGTGGATTATATAAGGCTCTCCCGATTTTCGAAGCTGACCCTCGTGGGCTTCCTTTGCAAGCTCATAAGCCTTTTCAACCTTGTCGAGACTTTTGCTGTAATATTTTTTTATTCTTTCAATCAGCTGACGGTGAAGCTCTTCATAGCTGAAAGGAGGTGTGCCGTAAGGCAAACCTATTTCGCCCTCACTGCCGGGCAGCTTCTTGACTAAAATATTTTTTTCTGCCATATGTAGCACCTCACTCTCAATGTTCATAATGGACATCTACACTTTTTTAAAAATCATCTATATTAAGAAACAATACCTATTTTACATTATAATACAATTTAAGGATAAATCAATAATATTTTTTTATTTTTTCAAAAAAAATTATATTTCTCTGAAAAAAGCAAGGCACTCTTTTGAAGTGCCTCACTGATTTTTTATTCATATTTCCAGCCGGAAATGATTTTATTTTTAAGCCTGGAGTTTTGAATTTTTCCCCAGCCTATGGGGAAACGGTCTATAAGCACAAGTGCCCAGCCGTCATTTCCCCCGGTTTTAAAGCTTTCGCCCTTTAAATATTTTATAATGTTGGGGTCGCCTATGGGAAAAGAAACCTTGTTTTTTACTTCCTCCGGCTTCAGCGTCATAGCGAAAGCCTGTGAGGGCTCAAAACGGTTCTTTTTAAGCTCGCCTAAGTATAAGCCGCTTCGCTTGAGCCGCAAGCCGCTTAAGTCAAGCCCCATAGGTATTCTGAAAAGGCTTGTGCCGTGAAGCTCAAAAGTGCCTTCGATTTCGGTGTTAAGTGTGTTTTCACAGAAATCATAGAAATCCTTAAGCATTTTTTCGGGAACAGAGGTAATTGTTTCAGGCTCAAGAGGCGGTTCGCCTTGCTTTTTGTGAAGCAGAGCCAAAAAGTGACCTTCTCCCTTGATTTTGTGGGGATAAAGCCTTCCGCATTCTTTTAAGCCTATTCCCTCCGCAAAGCCCTTTGACTTATCCACATCCAAAAGCTCGAACTCAGGGTGAAGCTCCAAGAAGCCCTTTATCATTTCTTCATTTTCCTCCGGAGCAAATGTACAGGTGGAATAGCTCATAATTCCGTCCTTACAGAGCATTTTCGCCGCATTTTTCAGAATATCCTTTTGAAGAGACACACACAGCTCCGTTTTGTGGGTCTGCCAGCTTTTAACGGCTTCAGGGTCTTTTCGGAACATACCCTCGCCGGAACAGGGGGCGTCTATAATTATTTTTGTAAAAAAAGAAGGGAAATGCTCGCTTAAATGCTCGGGGGTTTCGTTTGAGACAATAGCGTTTTTTATGCCGAAAAGCTCAATATTTTTAACCAACGGTCGGCAGCGTGCCGCACTTATGTCGTTGGAAATTATAACTCCCGTTCCCTTAAGCTTAGCCGCTGCCTGAGTAGACTTTCCTCCCGGGGCAGCACAGAGATCCAAAACTCTGTCGTTTTCGCTGATGGGCAGCATAGCGGCGGCGCTCATAGCGGAGGGCTCTTGTATGTAAAAAAAGCCCGGCGTTATAAAGGGGATTTTTTGACGGACGCTCCGACGGCGGATAATAAAAGCCCGTATCGCACCATGAAACGGGCTTAAGGGGCATATTTAAAAGGCTTTTAAGCTCCTCCGGGCTTATTTTAAGTGTGTTGGCTCTGAGTCCGCAGACACGCTCTTCATCAAAGCTTTTTAAATAGCTTTCAAAATCACTGTCTAAAAGGTCTTTCATTTTATTCAGATATTCTTGGGGAAGCTTCATAGTTTTACCTCAAAATCATAAATAGCTTTACAATAATAAAAGCGTGGAGAATGAGAGCTAAAGAAAACACAAAATAAAATTTAGGCTTTCTTGTTTTGTGGTGAAATATAAACATACCCGAAAAGCCACCTATAAATCCGCCCAAAAGGGCAAGCAGAAAGAGGGTGGCTTCGGGTATTCTCCACTTTTTATGTACGGCTTTATATTTATCCGTCCCCATAGCTATGAAGAGAACGGCGTTTAATGCTAAGTAGTAGAGCAATATAATTATCTGACAATATTTCTCCAATCTAAATCGCCTCTTTCAAGTGCAAGGAGAAGAATTTCAGCTGTTGCAAGATTTGTAGCCACAGGGATATTATGCATATCGCAGAGCCTTAAGGCGCTGTGAATATCCGGCTCATAATTTTTGGGTGCCACAGGGTCACGGAGGAAGATAACAAGGTCAATATCGTTTGAGGATATTTGCGCCGCAAGCTGCTCCTCGCCGCCTAAGTGACCTGCCAAATATTTGTTTACGGGCAGATTTGCCGTTTCCTCCACGAGAGTGCCTGTTGTACCCGTGGCGTAGAGTGTATGCTTACACAAAATATGGCGGTAAGCTATACACAGATTCTCCATAAGAATTTTTTTGTTATCATGCGCTACCAATGCGATGTTCAATTAAATAACCCCTTTTAAAAATTTAAAAATACCATTCCTTTATTTTAGGCGTTTCCTTTAATGGGGAATACACCTCTCCGTCACACGTCGAACCTCGCTTGTCGCATTTGCTTCCGAGTGAAACTCGAAAACAAGATGTCGATTGCGGGTTCTCCTTATTCGTTGAAAACTAAGGTTTTCAACGAATAAGGAACACTTCCGCAGTGCATCTTGTTTCTGTGCTTGCACAGAAATAAATGCACGCAGGCAAGTGTGACGTGGGGAGCCTTATAGGCTTATCGGCGGCTTTAGTCTAAAACCCCAAGCCGTAGCTTTTTTGCCTGCGCAGACCCACATTCAAAACCAAGCCAATGCCCGTCATATTTACCCAAAGAGAGCTGCCCCCGTAGCTTACAAAGGGAAGGGGCATACCCGTGTTGGGCAGAATGCCTGTTGCTACGCCTATATTTACAAAGGTCTGAAAAGCAATCATACCCCCGACGCCGCAGCAGAGAAGCCTGCCTAAGCTGTCGGCTGCCCCTGCGCCAATCATAATACAGCGGCTGATTATGACAAAGAGGGCAATTATAACGCCTAAACAGCCTATAAAGCCGAACTCCTCACCTATAACCGAGAATATGAAGTCGTTGTGGCTTTCGGGCAGATAATTAAGCTGATTGATTGTTCCGCCGTAAAGCCCCTTGCCCTTAAGCCCCCCTGAGCCTATAGCCCAAATGGAGTTTTTGGTTTGATAAAGGGTAGGGTCTGTTCCTGATACATCCGAGGATAAAAAGGAAACCAAACGGCTGATTTGATAATCAGTTAAAAATTTGCCTAAAATAATGTGTTCGTCGGACATTATGTCTATAAAAAGAATAATGCCTATGGGTATAACGACTGCCAAAAAGACCAAAATATATTTTCTGCTTAAGCCTCCGCAGAATATGAGAACGGCGGTTATAGCCGCAATAACCATACTTGCGGAAAGTGACGGCTGAAGAAACACAAGCAGGAAGGGAACTCCCGCCAAAGCCACAGCCGCAAACAGTATATCTATATTATTAATCTTTTCTTCCGATTTGTCAATAAATTTTGCCAAAGAAATTATAATAAAAATTTTAGCAAATTCCGAGGGCTGAATACCGAAGAGCCATCTTGAAACGCCGTCACCGCTTCCGAAGAGCAAAACAGCTCCCAAAAGAACGAGGTTTAAGACGTAAATGGGTATCCACAGACCGCAGATTGTATGATAATCGAAGAAAGCTGCGGCAAACAGAAGAATTAAGCCCGTTATAAGCCAAATAATCTGGCTGACCGCTTCTCCCGTAAAGCCGTTTATATTTACTCTTGTGGCGCTGCCTATTGCCACGATTCCGAAGGAGGTCAGGGCAATAACCAAAACCAAAAGAGGTATATCAAAGGTAGAAATTCTGTGCTTCTGGTACATTATAAAGCCTTTCTTTAACTCTGTCCCGGAGAGTTAACCATTGTTTCGTTATACATAGTTATTATGGGTATTTTTGCATAAAGGACGGGGTTTTCTGAATTTTCTTCTTTCGTTATATGTATATCCGCCTTTGTTTTGTCAAATTCCATATAATTTGAGAGAACGTCCAAAATATCGTTTCCCAGACTTTTTACAACATCTGCGGAACAGCCTGAACGGTCTTTCGTAAGAACCTTTCCCAGCCTTTCCATGGCTACGTCCCTTGAATCGGATTTTTTCGATAACAGGTTAAACATAAGTCTCTGCTCCTGATGTAAATTATTCAAACATTCTTTTTATTCTGGCAATAAGCCCGACCTTCTGCTTTTTGTTAAGATCCAAAAGAGGAACGTCCTCACCCTCAATTCTCTTAACTATATTTTTATAGGCAGCTGCCGCAAGTGAGTTTTCGCTGTTTATTACGGGAATACCCTTGTTTGAGGCTATAATAACAGATGCCTCGTCGGGGATTACACCGATTGACTCAATGCACAAAATTTCCTTTATGTCCTCAAGGCTTAACATATCGCCGCTTTTGACCATTTCCGGTCTTACTCTGTTTAAAATAAGCTTAGGCTCTTTAATGCCTGCCTGCTCCAAAAGACCCTTTATTCTGTCTGCGTCTCTAACCGCCGACACTTCGGGAACAGCCACCACAATCGCCATATCCGCTCCGGCAATAGCGTTTTTGAAGCCCTGTTCAATTCCCGCCGGGCAGTCTATAATGACATAGTCATAGCTTTCCTTAAGCTCCGCACAGAGCTTTTCCATTTGCTCCGGCGTAACCGAGGTTTTATCCTTTGTCTGAGCCGCCGGAAGTAGCGACAGGTTTTGAAGCCTGCTGTCTTTAATTATAGCTTCGCTTAAGCGGCAGTTGCCCTCAATAACGTCTGTTAGGTCATAGACAATTCTGTCCTCCATACCTACAATAACGTCTAAGTTCCTGAGCCCTATATCTGCGTCTATTAATAAAACGTTTTTATTAAGCTGTGCAAGCCCTGCGCCTATGTTGGCTGAAGTTGTGGTTTTGCCCACGCCTCCCTTGCCGGAGGTTATTACAATAACTTTTCCCATAATTTTTTCCTCCTGTTGTAAAATATTTTTAAATTTAAGCTCTTAAAAATATTTTAACAGAAAACACCGTAGTTTTCATCTGTTTTTGTCAGCAAAAACCGTCATAAGCCGAGGTTTATCTTGTCAGTGTGTTATAATATTTTGTTTCCGGTGTGGAATCCAAATTCATATAATATGAAATTATTTTCTTTGCCAGTGTGGGGGCAGGGGAGGTTGCACTGTCGTTTCCGAAAGGAATTATTATTGTCAGTGCAATCTGAGGGTCGTCATAAGGGGCAAAGCACACGAAAATAGTATGCTCCGCACGTTTGGAGGACTCCTGAGCCGTTCCCGATTTTGCCGCAACGGGAACTTCGTAGCCCCTGAAGAAGTTTCTCAAAGTACCCGACGAGCCGTTGGCAACCTGATACATACCCTTGTGGACTGTTTCCACATTGTCAGGGTCAAGCTCAAGGTCAAGCTCTAAGTTCGGTGTATAAGAATATACGGTTTCCGAGCCGTCATAGTTTGTTACTTCGTCGAGAAGATGAAGGGAATAACGCTTTCCGCCGTTGGCAACAGTGGCAACGTATTTGTTTAAGGTTGCGTTTGTATAGTTGTTGTATGACTGACCTATGGCTGTTCTTATGGTGTCGCCGTCATACCACTGAGACTCTGACTCAGAGGCATTGGGGTAGCGGCTTGAATAAATATATTCCTTATATGCCGGAGAGGAAATATTTGAGGGGTAGTCTGACCTTGAGTCGTAAAGCTCATATATTTCAACCCCCGTTGGGTCGTTTAAGCCGAATTTTTCCATATAGCTGTTAAGAAGGGCTATACCCTCGGCGGTAGTGCCTGATTTTGCGTTTCCGAAACGGTAGCTCAGTTCATAGAAGAAGTAGTTGCAGGATACCTCCAAAGCCTTTGTGGGGCTTACATAGCCGTGAGAACCGTTTCCGCTGCCTATCCAGCAGCGTGCATAGGGAAGTCCGGCTTTTGTAAATGTACCCTCGTCATAAATAGAAGAGTTTTTTGTTATAATGCCCTCTTCAAGCCCCGTAAAAAGAGTTATCATCTTAAAGGTTGAGCCGGGGGCTCTGGGCTCGGTAAAGGGTCTGTTTACAAGAGGGGTTGATGAGTCCTGACGGAGCATATTGTAATAGTCGTTGTTGAAGTTGTTTACAAGCTCGTTGTTGTCATATGAGGGGTAAGAAACCGCCGCAAGAACATCTCCCGTGTTTACGTCGCTTATAACCACAGATCCCGAACAGGGGTCCATTTTTGTTTGGGAAGGTTCCATTTTTCCGCTTTCAAGAAGTGAGATGACTGCGCTTTGGGCACTGATTGCTCCGCTTTCAAGCCTGTCGTAAATTCCGTCTGTTACATCAAGTGAGCCCTGTTCATACATACACAAAAGAATTTGGCGGACTGTTATATCGCCGTTTTCAACTGCGTTTGAAAGAAGCTCTGCACCTATGCTGCTGTCCTCTGTTATAGTTGCATCAGCGGCTTTAAGGTAGTCGCCTACTTCCTTTGAATAGCCGCTTTCAGCCGTCAAAAGCTTGTCTATTTGAACTGCGCCCCCTTCAGCCATAGCAGCACCCATAGTGGTTATGTTAAATGTGTAGTCCTCGCTGTTGCCTGTTAAGCGGCTGATGAGAGTGTCACGGAGAACCTCTTTAAGTCCGTTGTAGGCAGTTCTTTGAAGCTCTGCGTCTAAGGTCAGAATTACATTGTTGCCGGGGATAGGGGCTGTAGAGCCTTCGGTATAGGTGGAAATTCTTCTTCCCATATTGTCTACCTCCACAAGCTCCGCTCCGTCTGTTCCGTTAAGCTCAAGCTCAAAGGCTTTTTCAATTCCGTCCTGACCTATAATATCGTTAAGGCTGTAGCCGTATTGTTCATATTCTTCAAGCTGATCGTCGGAAATGGTTCTTATATAGCCCAAAATGTGTGAGAAAAGCTCACCCTCCGGGTATTCTCTCATATATTCGACGTCTATGTAAACACCCGGAAATGATGAGGAATTTTCTTCAAGGTATGAAATTGTGTCCTGAGACACGTTTTTAGCCGCCGCAACGGGAACATATTTTGAATAACGCTGTTTATACATAGCGGCTCTTAAGGAAAGAACCTTTCTCGCTTCCTCGTCTGTAAGCTCAGGGTCAATGTCGAAGCTTTCTCTTAAGGCATAGAAGCACTCCGAAGCATTTAAGCCTACGTCTAAGTTCATATCCTTTTTCCAGCGGTTTTCTCTTGTTTCAGAGCCGTCAAGTAGGAATGTGTAAGGCTTGTCCTCGGAAATGGGAAAGTCGTCCTCTATTGTTTCGCCGTTGGCTTCAAGAAGCTTTATAAGGTCGTATATAACGCCGTTCAGGTTTTCTACGGTGACGCTTGCGTCAAGGTTTACAGTCCATGAGGAATAATTAACGGCTAAGGGTCTGCCCATTTTGTCGTAAATGTTCCCTCTGGGGGCTGTAACCGAAATTTCCTTCATTGTTGTGCCCTGGATCTGTGTGTTGTAATAGTCTCCGTTAAGAATTTGGAGTGTGTAAAGACGGCACACAAGCACGAAAAACATTATAAATATGACCCCCAGCATAATGTAGGCTCTGAAACCGCCGCTTTGGGATAGTTTTTTTATAAATTCTAACATAATTATACCTTCAATCAAAATAATCGGCGTTTATCCTGTGAGCTTCTGTTCAAAGCGTCTGCAATATAATAAATAAGGCGGTAAACAAGCCCTGAAATAAGCACTGTATAAACAAGCTCAGGAAGCACGACCGACGACAAAAATGTCAAAATATTGAAATAACCCCTTAAAAGTATATTGAGAATATAGAACACAAGGCAGGAGTAAAGGTCAGCCGCCGCCGTCAAGGCTATCGGCAGCAAAAAGCTTTCTTTAAAGAAGGCTTTAAAGCAGTAGCCGCAGATAAGCCCCACAGACGCATAAATAAATATGTGACAGCCCAAATACAGCGAGAAGAAAGAGTCCTGAAAGAAGCCTGCGAAAATGCCGGTTATAATTCCGTCAAGCTCTCCCTGAATAAAGGCAACGGACACAACTATAATAATGGCTGTGTTGGGCTTTATTCCTATAATAGACAAGGATTCAAAGACCGTTGTCTGAAGAATGAAGTTTATAAGGGTTATTAAAAAATATATGGGATATTTCAATTTAATTCCTCTGTTTCTGAGCTTTCGCCTGTTACGGTTTCGGCTGCTTCCGTTGTTTCGATTATCTCAGCTGCCGTTTCCTCTTCCGCATTGTCAAAGCTTTCGGTTATTATAAGAACGCTGTCAAGGTGTTTAAAATCCGCGGTGGGCTCTATAACCGCTGTTTTTGTGGAGGTTTCCGCTGCGTTCTGAACGGAAACAACCTTGCCTATGGTTATGCCCTCGGGATAAATCGAGCTGAAGTGGGAGGTCAAAATTTCGTCCCCCTCGGCTATTTTTGAGGAGCTGTCTATAAGCTCCATTTTGCACATACCCTTGTTTGAAAGGTCGCCTTTAACATAGCCTGTGTCGCCTGTTCTCAGGCTCATTGCGCTGACTGCGTCGGCGTCGTCTATAATAGACACAACCTGGGCATAATTCCGTCCGGCTTCTTTAATTCTGCCTACCAAGCCGCCGTCTGATATGACAACCATATTTTTAGTTATGCCGTCGGCTTCGCCCTTGTCGATTAAGAAAACGTCGTACCAGTTGCCCGGGTCTTTGGCTATAATCCTTGCTCCCGTGGTTTCATAGGCTGAATATTTTTCCTTTAAGTCCAAAAGACCGTTAAGGTTTTTGTTGTCCTGCTCCAAAAGCTCAATTCGTGAATTGTCAAGCTTAAGCTCTTCTATTTCGGCTTTTAAGGCTTCATTTTCTTCTATAAGTGCGTTTGTGTTTGCAACAGCTGAAATTCTCTCTGAAAACCAGTCGCCTACACTGCCTATAGCCCCTTGAACCGGGGTTATTACAAAGCCTATTGTTTTTTCGAATAATGTGGGGGCAAAACGGTTTGCACTGACCGCCGCAAGGGCAAGACAGATTAGACATAACGCCGCAAAGCAGGCAGCCTTGTGCCTGTCAAAAAAATTCATATGGATTCCTTCTTCCTTTAAAGGCTCCCCTCAAGGGGAGCCTTAGTGCTCGCCAAAGTCTTTTTTTGCCGTCAAGCTGTCTCTAATGTCATATTCTGAGTTTATGGGATGTAATCAGCACATTCTTCAGGGTATCGATATGCTCCAAAACTGCGCCTGTTCCGTTGGCAACGCAGTTCAAAGACTCTTCGGCAATATGAACGGGCATACCTGTTTCCAAAGAAACAAGCTTGTCAAGCCCTCTGAGAAGTGCGCCGCCGCCGGTAAGATAAATTCCGCATTCAATAATGTCGGCGGAAAGCTCAGGAGGGGTTTTCTCCAATGTTGTTTTTATTGCCGCAATTATTTTGGCAACAGGACCTTCAAGCGCCTTTAAAATATCCTCCGAGGTTACCTCTATGTTTTTGGGCAAGCCAGTAACAAGGTCTCTGCCCCTTATTTCCATAGCCAAAATTTCCGAATCGTCATCAAGATAAGCACAGCCTATATTAAGCTTAATATCCTCGGCGGTTCTGTCGCCGATTGCAAGCTTAAATTTATCCTTTACATATGAAGCTATAGCCTGGTCAAAGGCGTCTCCGGCAATTCTCTCTGAAATTGCCGTAACGATACCCCCTAAGGATATAACAGCAACCTCGCTTGTGCCGCCGCCTATATCCACAACCATATTTCCCGTAGGCTCTTCAACGTGAAGCCCTGCGCCTATAGCCGCCGCCATAGGCTCTTCAACCAAATAGGCATAGCGGTCCTTTGCTCCGGCGGCAATTGCCGACTCTATTACGGCACGCTTTTCAACCTCCGTTATTCCCGAGGGAACACAGATTATAATTCTGGGCTTAGGTCCGAAAAGAGTGTTTTTATAAGCCTTTCCTATAAAATATTTAAGCATTGCCTGAGTTATTTCGAAATCCGCAATAACGCCGTCCTTCATAGGGCGGATAGCTACAATACTGCCGGGGGTTCTGCCGATCATTTCCTTAGCTTCGTCCCCTACAGCAAGAACCTCTTTTGTCTCTGTGTTTATAGCCACAACAGAAGGCTCGTTTACCACAATGCCCTTGCCTCTTAAGAAAACAAGAGTGTTGGCAGTTCCCAAATCTATTCCCATATCCTTTGTAAACATAATGTCATACCTCCGAAAATTTTATTATATCATATTCAAACAAGTGAGTTCTCTTTTAAAAGCTCATAAAGGCGGCATATGTTAAGACCCACCACATTAAAATAGTTTCCGTAAATTTTGTCTATAAAGGCTGCCCCTTTGCCCTGAATGGCGTAGGAGCCTGCCTTGTCCATAGGTTCGCCGCTTTTGACATAGCTTTTTATTTCTTCATCTGAAAGTTTAACCATAAATACCTCGGTTTTATCAGAATATGTTATTTTTTTAATATTATTCCTCTGTTTTATAATAACCGTTGTGCCTGTGTAAACAAAATGACTGCGGTTTTGAAGAAGTTTAAGCATATTAAAAGCGTCTGTTTCGTCTTTGGGCTTTCCCAAAACATTATCGCCACAAACTACGATTGTGTCAGCACCTATGACGCAGACCTCTTCCTCTTGTGTGAAGGAGTTAAAAACGTCTGTTGCCTTAAGGCTTGAAAGACTTTCGCAGATTTCATAGAATGTCATATTCTTTTCAAAGCTTTCTTCGGCGTTTGAAGGGCAGATTTCAAAGCTTAAGCCCAAATCCTTAAGAAGCTCTTTTCTTCTGGGAGAACCGGACGCCAAAACGAATTTCATAATATCACCACAGCTTTCTGTATATAAATATGGAAATAACCATACCTATTATGCCCGCAATTGTAAACTTGAATGTCAGAGCCAGCTGAAGCTTTATTATAACAAGGTCTAAAACAAGGGGAGAGGTTAAGCCTATCTCCTGACCGTAGTTAAAAAAGCTTAAGGAGGGTATGCCCGAAGCAAGCTCTCCCAAAAAGCCGCCTATAATAAGACCCGAAAGCATAACAAAAATGAAAACGATGCTGTTTTTGCCTCTCATAATATAATTATCTCCATATCTATAAAGTAGTGAAAATTTTCCTTATACTATTCTATACCAAATTTGATCGGTTTTCAATATCAAAAATTCAATATTTGAAATTTTTTTTAAGAGGGGTTTCAGACGTTTAAAGGAGAAGTAAAACAATCGACATCAGAAGAAAAAATATAACAAATCAAAAATATGATCTTTACAAAAAAATTATTTAATTTTTAAAAAATATATTGACAAAACTAAGGCTTAGTTGTACAATTATTACATAAGTTAAAGGCGAACCGCTTGATTTTGAGGCTAAATATCACAAAATGCATATAAATAATTGGGAATTTATTTGTGCTTGCGTTAAGTCTAAAAACGGTCAGCCTGTACGAACAACTTACGCCTAAGGCATTTTTGAAACAGAGGTTTTAAAAATGCCTTTTGCGGATTTTAAATTTTTGAGGAGGTAATAATTTTTATGAAAAGAAAGCTTGTATGTGCAATAATCGGTATGACAATGGCTGCTTCACTTTTGGCAGGCTGCGGCGGAAGCTCAGATTCAACAGCTACAGACGAAACTGCTGCCGAAGATGACGGCGGAGACGAAGAGGCGGAAGCTGCCACAGGCGACGTTATTACCGTAGGTTATGCTCAGGTTGGTCATGAGTCTGACTGGCGTATGGCAAACACACAGAACTATTATGATGTATTCTCTGCTGAGAACGGTTATGACCTTCAGCTTATTGACTGTGATAATGACAACGCTGCTCAGATCGAAGCAGTTCGTTCTTTCATACAGCAGGAGCTTGACTACATAGTTATTGCACCTATCGAAACCGCAGGCTGGGACACAGTTCTTCAGGAAGCTGAAGACGCAGGTATCCCCGTAATTATTGCAGACAGAGAAATCGACGCAGATAATTATGACGCCTGGGTTGGCACAAACACAGTAAACGAAGGTATTACAGCAGGCAACTGGCTTGGTGAATATCTTGACGGAGCAGACGCAAACATTCTTGTTATCGAAGGTTCGGTAGGCGCTTCCGCTACTCTCGGCAGAACAGAGGGCTTTGACAGCGTTCTTGCAGAACATCCCGAATGGACAAAGATTGACCAGCAGAGCGGCGACTTTACACAGAGCGGCGGTCAGGAAGTTATGGAAAGCTTCATTAAATCATATGAAGGTCAGTTTAACGTAGTTGTTTGTCAGAACGACAATGAAGCATACGGTGCAATGGATGCTATGGACGCAGCAGGCATCACATACGGTGTTGACGGCGATGTTATAATCATCTCTTTCGATGCTACACATGACGGACTTCAGTATACTCTTGACGGAAAGATTAACTGCGATGTAGAGTGTAATCCTATTCAGGCTGAAACAGTTGCAGAGGTTATCCAGCTTATGGCAGCAGGTCAGGAATATCCCGAAAGCACACTTGTAGATGATGAAGCATTCGTTGCACCCGGTATCGAAAGCGCATATGCTACAACAATGACACAGGAAATCCTTGACGGCAGAGCTTATTAATTAACAGGAACTGTTTGAAAAGCTTAAATTCGTTTAAACTTTCATAAATTTTAACTTGTACTCTAAAGAGGGGAGGAATCCCAACGGATTCACTCCCTCTTTTTTTAAATGTATGGGCATTACTCAAACAAAGGGGGATGACAAATGGAGAAAAATCTTGTTCTCGAAATGAAAAACATAAGCATGACCTTCCCCGGGGTCAAAGCTTTGGACAAAGCCGGACTGACTTTGAAAAAGGGCGAAATTAAAGCCCTTATGGGCGAAAACGGAGCCGGAAAGTCCACTTTAATAAAATGTCTTACGGGGGTAAACAAGTTTGAAGAGGGAGAGATTTATTTAGAGGGCCACAGCGGCGCAATCAGAAACAAAGACACTATGGACGCTCAGCACAAGGGTATTTCCACAGTATATCAGGAGGTAAACCTTTGCCCAAATCTGTCTGTGGCTGAAAATATTTACATAGGGCGTGCGCCTCTTACAAAGCTTCGCACAATCGACAGACGAAAAATGAATAAAAACGCAAGACTGCTTATGGACGAGCTGGAGCTTGACATAGACGTAACGAGAAATTTGGAAAACTATTCTCTTGCTATGCAGCAGATGATAGCTATTGCAAGAGCCATAGATATGGACTGCAAGGTGCTTATTTTAGACGAGCCTACATCCTCTCTTGACGACAAAGAGGTTGAAAAGCTTTTTAACGTTATGCGTTCCCTTAAGAAGAAGGGCGTTTCAATAATTTTCGTAACTCACTTTTTGGAACAGGTTTATGAGGTCTGTGACAGCATAACCGTCTTAAGAAACGGAAAGCTTGTAGGCGAATACAGCGTAGAAGAAATGCCCAGAGTTAAGCTTGTGGCGGCTATGATGGGCAAGGACTTTGACGATTTGGCTTCGATTAAGCCCGAAGGCAGTACTGTCAACGAGGACGCAGAGCTGTTTATAGACGCCAAAGGCTTAAGCCATGCCGGAAAAATTAAGCCCTTCGACCTTGAAATCAAGAAAGGCGAGGTTGTGGGCTTAACGGGTCTTTTGGGCAGCGGCAGAAGCGAGCTGGCAAGGACAATTTACGGTGCAGACAGAGCCCAGACCGGCACTCTTAAGGTAGGAGGAAAGGAAGTTCATATTCACGAGCCTATTGACGCTATGAATTTGGGTATGGGGCTTCTTCCCGACGACAGAAAGGCTGAGGGCATAATCGGCGACTTGTCTGTTCGTGAAAACATAATTTTGGCTATGCAGGCAAAGCAGGGCATTTTCAAGAGAATACCCAAACAAAAGCAGATTGAAATTGCGGATAAATATATAGATATGGTTCAGATTAAAACCGCCGACAGAGAGACTTTGGTTAAACAGCTTTCGGGCGGAAATCAGCAGAAGGTTATTTTGGCAAGATGGCTTGCCACAAATCCCGATTTTCTTATTTTGGACGAGCCTACAAGAGGTATCGACATAGGCACAAAAACCGAAATTCAAAAAATGGTGGTTCAGCTTGCTTCAGAGGGAAAGAGCGTTATTTTCATTTCCTCGGAAATAGAAGAAATGCTCAGAACCTGTAACCGTATGGCTGTTTTGAGAGACGGCGCAAAGGTGGGCGAGATTTCCGGCGAAAATATGACCCAGGAGGGCGTTATGAACGCAATTGCAGGAGGTGACAGCAATGGATAAAATTAAAAAAATAACTAAAATGAGCCTGTTTCTTCCTATTTTCAGTATGATTTTGATTATGCTCATAAACGTGGTTTATGACATTCACTGCGGAAACGCACCCCTTAACTTCTTTATGATTTCGGTTAAAAACGGGGTTCTCTACGGCAGACTTATCGACGTTTTAAACAGAGGCAGCGAGGTCGCTATTTTGGCAGTAGGTATGACCCTTGTTGTTTCGGCTTCTGCCGGAACGGATATTTCCGTAGGCTCGGTTATGAGCCTTGCCGGCGGTATGTGCTGTATGCTTTTGGCAGGCTACGGAGTTACAAACGTAAACGAATATAATGTACCCTTGCTTGTGGGCATAGGCGCAGGTATTCTCATAGCTTGTCTCTGCGGTCTTTTCAACGGCTTTTTGGTGGCTTATATGAATATTCAGCCAATGGTCGCCACACTGATTTTGTGGTCGGCGGGAAGAGCAATTGGGCTTCTTCTCTGCAACAGCAATATTGTTTATGTCAGAGTTGACTCATTTAAGCTTTTGGGTGCTTACGTAGGTATTATTCCCACGCCTATAATTGTGGCGGCTGTGTGTATAGCCGTAGCGGCGGCGGTGCTTAAGTTTACGTCCTTGGGAATGTATATTCAGAGCGTAGGCATAAACAAAAAGGCTTCACGAATTGCCGGACTTAATTCGGCTAAAATTATTCTTATGTGCTATGTAATCTGCGGTCTTTGCGCAGGTATCGCCGGTATTGTGGCAACCTCAAGAATTTACTCCGCAGACACGAACAACATAGGCTTAAATATGGAGCTTGACGCAATTTTGGCGGTTGCCCTGGGCGGAAACAGCTTAGGCGGCGGAAAGTTTAACCTTGCCGGTTCTATTATAGGGGCTTACACAATTCAGGCCATAACAACCACCCTCTATGCTTTGGGTGTTTCCTCGGCTCAGGCGCCTGTTTTCAAGGCAATAGTGGTTATTCTTATAGTAGTTATTCAGTCGGGCCCCGTTAAGGGCTTCTTTAAGAAATATTCGTCTAAAAGGAGGGCTGCGGCATGAAAAAAATAAAAATCAACAATAATAATGTTTTGCTTTTAATAACCATAGGCTTGTTTGTTGTTATGTATGCAGCCGGCTGTATAGTTTACGGTCACAAGGGCTTTACAAATCTTCAGACATTTCTTAACATTCTTATAAACAATGCCGGTCTTATTTGTATTACCTGTGGTATGACCTGTGTCATGCTGACAGGGGGCATAGATATTTCCGTAGGCTCTCTTGTAGCTTTGGACTGTATGATTATGGCAGTAGGCGTTGAAAAATTAGGCATTTCAAGCCCTGTTCTTATGATAGGAATTTTAATTTTCGGGCTTGTTTTCGGGCTTGTTCAGGGCTTCTGCATAGCATATCTTGAAATTCAGCCCTTTATTGTGACTATGGCAGGTATGTTCTTTGCCAGAGGTATGACTGCCGTTCTTTCAACACAGCAGATAAGCATTGTCAGCGACGCACTGTTTACAAAGCTTGCGGGGCTTAAGGTAAATCTGCCCTTCGGAGCATATGAAAACTCAAAGGGTATTCTTCAAATTCCTTATGTGAGAATTACGGTAGTTGTGGCTCTTATATGCGTTGCCGTGACATTTTTTATACTCTACGCCACACGTTTCGGCAGAAGTGTTTATGCAGTGGGCGGAAACCAGCAGTCGGCGGCTCTTATGGGTCTTAACGTAAAGCTTACAAAGCTTAAAACATATGTTCTTGCAAGTCTTTTTACATCAATCGGAGGAATTTGCTTCTGCCTTAATACTATGAGCGGCACAACCTCTCAGGCGACGGGTATGGAAATGGACGCTATTTCATCGGCGGTTATAGGCGGAACTCTTCTTACCGGTGGTGTGGGCAACGTTATAGGCTCGTTTTTCGGCGTTCTCATAAACGGAACAATTTCAACCCTTGTTAAGTCAAACGGAAAGCTTATAAGCTCCTGGTCGAACATCGTTACGGCAATTCTGCTTTGCTTCTTTATTGTTCTTCAGGCTGTTTTTGCAAAGCTTAAGGAAAGAAAAAATAAATAACATACATAGATTACATATAAGGAAGGAGTGAGTTTTTTGGCTTTTAAATTTTGGTTTTGTGTAGGTTCACAGGATTTATACGGAGAGGAATGTTTAAAGAAGGTCGCAGACCATTCAAGAATTATGGTGAACGAGCTTAACGAAAGCGGCGTTCTGCCTTATGAGCTTGTTTTAAAGCCTACTCTTATTACAAACGAGGTTATAAGAAAGACCTTTGATGAAGCAAGCACAGACCCGGAGTGCATGGGGGTTATCTGCTGGATGCATACATTTTCACCGGCAAAAAGCTGGATTTTGGGCTTAAAAGAGCTTTCAAAACCTCTTTTGCATCTTCATACACAATTTAATGAAGAAATCCCTTATGACACAATAGATATGGACTTTATGAACGAAAACCAGTCTGCCCACGGCGACAGAGAGTTCGGGCATATTGTGACAAGAATGGGCATTGAAAGAAAGGTCATAATGGGTCACTATAAAGACCCGGAGGTTCAAAAACGCATTGCGGACTGGATGGTTACCGCAGTGGGTATAGGCTCTTCAAGCCACGTCCGCATAGTCAGAATTGCGGACAATATGAGAAACGTGGCTGTTACCGAGGGAGACAAGGTTGAGGCTCAGATTAAATTCGGCTGGGAGATTGACGCTTACCCTGTGAATGAAGCCGTTGACTATGTAAACTCTGTTTCCGACAGTGACGTAAAAGACCTGACAGCCTTATATTTTGACCTTTACAAGCCTCTTTATGAGGGCAGAGACAAGGACGAATTTTATCGCCATACGGCGGTTCAGGCAAAAATCGAGTTGGGTCTTGAAAAATTTTTAGTTGACAACAAATACGACGGAATTGTTACCCACTTCGGCGACTTAGGCGGCTTTAAGCAGCTGCCGGGGCTTGCAATTCAGAGACTTATGGAAAAGGGTTACGGCTTCGGGGCTGAAGGCGACTGGAAAACAGCCGCTTTGGTAAGGCTCTTTAAGCTTATGACTAAGGATATTAAAGGAGCAAAGGGTACTTCATTTATGGAGGACTACACCTATAACCTTGTTAAGGGAAAAGAGGGCATTTTACAAGCCCATATGCTTGAGGTCTGCCCTACAATTGCTGACGGCGACATTAATATTAAGGTTTGCCCCTTAAGTATGGGAAACAGAGAAGACCCGGCAAGGCTTGTTTTCACGGCCAAAGAGGGAAAGGGCGTTGCCGCTTCTCTTATAGATTTGGGTACGAGATTTAGGCTTATAATAAATGAGGTTGAATGCAAAAAGACCGAGAAGCCTATGCCTAAGCTGCCTGTTGCCACTGCCTTTTGGACACCTAAGCCAAATTTGAGAGTAGGGGCTGAGGGCTGGATAATCTGCGGCGGCGCTCATCACACTGCTTTCAGCTATGACTTAACAAGCGAACAGCTTTGCGACTGGGCTGAGGCTATGGGCATAGAAGCGGTTGTTATAGGCGAAGGAACTACAATCGGCGGACTTAAAAGCGAGCTTAGGTGGAACAGCGCATATTATGAAAGAAGATAAGGAGGAAGAAGGGCTATGCTTGAAAAGCTGAAAGAAAAGGTTTATGAGGCAAATATGCTTTTGCCTAAATTCGGGCTTGTAACCTTTACATGGGGAAACGTAAGCGAAATCGACAGAGAATCGGGGCTTTTTGTTATAAAGCCCAGCGGTGTCGACTATGATAAAATGAAGCCCTCGGATATGGTGGTTATGGATTTGGAGGGAAACAAGGTAGAAGGGGACTTAAACCCATCCTCCGATACTCCTACACATTTGGAGCTTTACAGGGCTTTTAAGGACATAGGCGGAATTGTTCACACCCATTCGGTTATGGCGACTGCATGGGCTCAGGCTGGCAGAGCCCTGCCCTGTTACGGAACTACCCACGCAGACTATTTTTACGGCGAGATACCCTGTGCGAGAAATCTCACAAAGGAAGAAACGGAAGAAGCCTATGAGAAGAATACGGGAAAGGTTATAATAGAAACCTTTAAGGATATTAACCCTGTCTATGTTCCGGGAGTACTTTGCAAGAACCACGGCCCTTTTACATGGGGTAAGGACGCAGCGGAAGCGGTTCACAACGCCGTAGTTTTGGAAAAGGTAGCTGAAATGAACGCATGGACCGAAAGGATTAACCCCAATGCGGAAACAACACCCTCATATATGCAGGACAAGCACTTTTTGAGAAAACACGGGGCAAATGCTTATTACGGTCAGAAATAAGGAGGGCGGTTTTTATGGACTTTAAAAATTTAATTGAAAGCGGAAAAACCGCTTTGGGTATTGAACTTGGCTCAACAAGAATAAAGGCTCAGCTTACGGCGTATGACGGAACGCCTATAGCAAGCGGTGACTATGAGTGGGAAAACGAGCTTGTAGGCGGAATTTGGACATACAGCTTAAACGACATTCACAAGGGGGTTAAGGGCTGTTATTCGGCTCTTAAAGCCGACGTTTCGGAGAAATTCGGCATAAACCTTAAAAAAATAGGTGCAATCGGCGTCAGCGCAATGATGCACGGCTATATGGCTTTTGACAGTGACGACAGGCTTTTTGTGCCTTTCAGAACATGGCGAAATTCCATAACGGGAAAGGCGGCTGACGCCTTGACCGAAGCTTTCGGCTTTAACATTCCCCAAAGGTGGAGCATTGCACACCTTTATCAGGCAATTTTAGACAATGAAGCCCATGTCGGCGACATAAGCTTTATAACAACCCTTGCAGGCTATATTCATTTCAGGCTCTGCGGCAAAAAGGTTTTGGGCATAGGCGATGCATCGGGAATGTTCCCAATAAATTCAGATACAAATTATTATGATGAAGCAATGCTTGACAAGTTCGACATTCTTGTTGAGGATAAGGGCTATAAGTGGAAGATAAGAGAAATTCTGCCGGAAGTACTCGTTGTCGGAGAGGACGCCGGAAAACTGACCTCCGAGGGCGCTGCCTTTTTAGACGAAAGCGGAGACCTTGAGCCGGGAATACCCCTTTGCCCTCCCGAAGGAGACGCCGGAACGGGAATGGCAGCCACAAACAGCGTTTTGGTCAGAACCGGAAATGTTTCCGCCGGAACAAGTGTTTTCGCTATGGTTGTGCTTGAAAAGCCACTTTCTAAGCTTCACAGAGAAATAGATATGGTAACAACCCCTACGGGTAAGCCTGTTGCAATGGTTCACGTAAACAACTGCACCTCGGATATAAACGCATGGGCAGGGCTTTTCGGCGAGTTTGCGGAGCTTTTCGGGTTTAAGCTTAAAAAGGGTGACCTCTACGAGGGTCTGTTTAAGGCTGCCCTTAAGGGCAAAAAGGACTGCGGAGGGCTTCTTTCCTACGGGTATCTTTCAGGAGAAAATATTACAGGCTGCGACGAGGGCAGACCTTTGTTTTTGAGAAAGCCCGACGCTGAGTTTACTCTGGGAGACTTTATGAGAACCCACTTATATTCGGCAGTTGCCGCACTTAAAATAGGTATGGACATTCTGACGAAGGAAGAAGGGGTTAAGGTAGACAGGCTTTTGGGTCACGGCGGATTTTTTAAGACCGAGAAGGTGGGGCAGAGTATTATGGCTGCTGCTATGGAAACTCCCGTTGCCGTAATGGAAACAGCCGGAGAGGGCGGCCCCTGGGGAATGGCTCTTTTGGCAGCCTATGCGGTAAACAAAAAAGATGGTCAAAGCCTTGAGGATTATCTCGAAAACGAGGTTTTCTCAAACGCCGCAACAATTGTTTTAGAACCGGACGAGGAAGATGTTAAAGGCTTTGAAAAATATATGGAGGTCTATAAAAAGGCTCTGACCGCTGAAAAAGCCGCTGTTTCGGATTTTTAGATGAGGAGGTCGATTATGGATATAAAAGGCTTGAAAAAAATCATAACGGCGGCGCTTACAGGAGCAATAATATTCTCTCAAGCTTTGCCTGCGGCAGCTTATGAAAATCTGTATAACACTGAGCCGGCGGGAATAAGCGCAGACTCTTATTATGAGGGATATTCAAAAATAATAGATGAATATAAGGGCGCCTATGAGGAAGTTTTAAAGGGAAACAAGAATATATACGGTCAGTATCCCCAAGTAAACTATATGTTCATAATGTATAATAACGGAAAAGCCCTGTATGCCCTTAAGGATTTAGACAGCGACGGAACTCCGGAGCTTTTCATAGGCGAAAAAACGGAGGGAAGCCGCAGCTATACATTATTCGGAATGTTTGCCTTTAAAAACGGCAGTGTAATAAATATGCATACGGACATAGGAGAAAGAAACAGGCTTTTTGTTTTGGACACAAATGAATTATATATGTCCGGAAGCAGCGGAGCCGCATACAGTTCCTTTGAAATTTGCTCCTATAACAACGGTGAATTTACCGTAAAGGATTATTATGACTGGGCAGACGATGTGACGACCTATAACGGCAGCAGTATAACAAAAGAGGAGTGGCAGACTGCCCGTGAAAATACGGAGAGCCGCATTGCGGATTTAGACTGGAAAAGCGCTGACAGCTTTGCAGATGAAAAACCGTCGGAGCATATAACAGTTCTTTTTAACGGAACAGAGCTTTCCTTCGGTGTTGAGCCGTATATTGAAAACGGCGTTACAATGGTGCCTATGAGAGCAATTTTTGAGGCTTTGGGGGCGGAGGTTAGCTATGATTTTGAAACAAAGACTATAACTGCGGTTAAGGGAGAAAGAAATGTAGTCTTGACAGCAGGCAGCTTAACAGCCTATATTAACGGCGAAAGCACAGCTCTTCAATGTGCGCCTGTTATTATAAGCGGCTCTGCTATGGTTCCTCTCAGGTTTGTTTCGGAAAGCTTAGACGCTTCTGTGGAGTGGAACGGCAGCACAAGGACTGTTTACATAACATCGTAAAAAGATAAAAAATGAGGACAGAAACGGATAGTATGATCTGTGTTCTGTCCTCTGTTTGTTTTGATTTATTTTTTTCAGCTTACACACAGCAGCCTGTCTCTTTGACTGCCGAATTTTTTATTGATTATTCCCAAATTAAAGCCTACCAAAAATGCGGCGACCACAGTGCCTATGCCCACACTGCCGGGACTGTGAATGGCAATGAGACAGACTATAAGAGAGGTCAAAACCATAGTTGCGTCAAAGCAAATTTTTATTTTGGAAAACTCTGTTTTTGTTATTTTCGAAACCGCCTGTGTGGCTCCCTCGCCAGCAAGGGGCATAATATTTGCCGGAAGATAAAAGAAAATGCCTACGGCTATCAAAACAGTGCTTATAAGCACGAAAACTATTCGAATTGCCATATTGTCTACGGGAGGCAGAAAGCTAACGAGAAAATTACACATTGTGGTAAATTTTCCGAAAAGAATACCAACAATGATTTGCAGGAGATTTACGGGCTTAAAGTCCTTTCTCAAAAGAATTATTTGAAGCAGAACCAAAAAGGCGTGAAATAAAATTGTGGCGTTTCCCATTTCCATTCCGAAAACACAGGTTATAGTGTAGGGAATTGAACTGACCGGCGATACCCCTAAATTCGACTTAACCGACAGGGCTATTCCCAAAGTCATTATAAACAGCCCGAAAATGTAAAATATAAATCTTCTTACAATCGCATTGTGCTTTGTCATTGTGTTCGTTCCTCCGATTAATATTAAATATTTCATAAGCCTTCGGCGATTGATATTATAATATTAAAAATCGTGAATGTCAACTCTTTACGAATAATTATGGGGATAAGTGCAGATTTTTATGTTTTCAGTGCATTTTTTCGGAATTGATTGCTTTTAAGAATATAAATTGATATAATTAATAAATGATTTTCGGTATTGACAAGGGGGGGGTCAGAAAGCTTATAATTGTTTCAATAACTGAAGAAAAGGAGGATCAATATGAAGAAAATAAGCAGAAGGATTTTCATTGCTTTGCTTATTGTTTTGGGGGCTTTGTTTTTGGGAAAATGGGCTTTAATCAAGAGTGGTGTTTTGCTTGATTTTGATTATGCGGGGAAATATTCTTATGAAGCACAGGAGTATTTGTCGGCTTTAGATGACAGTGATTACGGCTTATATTATCCCACGTGGCTGTTGATTACCTGTGAAGAGGACTTAAAGGAAAATGAATTAGGTATAGACCTGTCGGAAATTGATTTATCCCAAATTGATTTTGACAAGAATTATGCTGTTCTGACGCTTGGGTCAAAGCTGAGAGCCCTGCACCCCTGTAACAGAAAAAACGTTAATCTCGAAAACGAAAGCTTTTGGGCTGATGTGTATGTAAAGAAAACAGATGACAATGACACTTATATTTATAAAATCAATAAATATAATTTGGCTAAAAACCTGTTGTTTGCTCCTTCCGGAGTGTTTTGTGTGTTATAATCTGAAAATTTTTTTAGAAAGAGTGAAAATTGAAAGGGGAGTTAAATAATATGAAAAAAATATTTGTGGCGGTTTTAATTATTGTGTTGGGCTTGAATTTTATTTCGGTGTATGCTGATGACGGCGAAAGCAGTGCCGACAGCGGCGTCAATGCGGAAGCTGCCGGCGAGACAGAGGAAACAAGCCGGGAAGAACAGGGGGAGATTATAAACTATGTTACACGCCTTGACTGTGTTTCGGAAATAATGAAAGCGGCAGGGCTTCAGGCGGACGGATATTTTTCAAGCGAATATATTACTATGGAAAAAATGTTTGAAGATGATCCCTTTTATGACAGGGAATATGCTTATTTTGCCAAACGTACAGGTGTTCTCATAGGCGAGGAAAATGAAGCTTCGCCCACTTGGGTTAACTGCCGTCCCAACGAAACAGTGACAATAAAGGAATGTACGGGGTTTATTATGAGAACCATTGACCCCGAAGCACAGGGAAAAACAGACGATGAGCTTTTTGAAAGCGCTAAGCTTCGAGGGCTTGTTAAGGTTGATGACAGCTTTTATTCCGATCCCGATAAAGCTTTAAGCTATAACGATTATTATACACTGATTTGCAGAATGTTAAAAGAAAAACGTTATTTGTATTTTATATTTAACGATAATCTGGAGCCTTTTGACTGGCGCAGAGATTTTCTATGGAATAAGGCGGAGCAGTATGATGAATTGGGCGAAATGACATATTTTGAATATTTAAAGTCCTGCTGCGGAATTGACGAAAACACCCCCGAAACTGCGGCTGTAAATCAAATTATTAAAAAGCTGAACATTACAAGAATTTCACAGCTGAATTGCCTTATGGCTGTTACAAAAATCGGCGGAATGAGAGTTGAAGGGCTTTTTGAAGGCGACGACGTATTTCTTTCCGTTATGGAAGCTGCGGGTTTAAACAAGAAGGGTATGGAGCTGGCAAAAACCTTTGGCTACAGAGTTTGGAATATGCCCGACTACAGTGCTGAAACATCTGTGTTTTCTGTTGTCTACGGCATACTGCCCGACGATGAGCCTGAAGACGAAAAAAGCTATTTCGACTATAACAAGAAGGTTAATCTGTTTTGCACAAAGGCTTCCGTTAAGGACTGCGTCTCTTATATTATGTGGTTTCTTACGGATATGCCGCAGGATATAACTTCTGAAGAAATTTATAACCTTGCCTTACAGGTCGGGCTTGTTCAGGTGGGAGACAGCATATATGAGGATTGGGAAGAGCCCATTGACTATGTCACCTTCAAAACCCTGCTTAACAGAATGCTCAGTATGAAGAGATATAACTATTTTGAAGAGGAGAACAGCGAAAGCCTGTTTGAAGCTGAAAGATGCGACAAAAAGGGAGAGGTTACATATCTTGACTTTTTCAAAGAGATTTGCGGCTTAGAGGAAGCTCCCGAATTATAATAATATTTAAAGAAAGAGAGAGGCGGCTGAACCTCTCTCTTTTTTTGTTGAAATCAATTATATGTTTTGCAAAACCTCAAAAACGGGGTCTGTTCGGCACTGGGCGGCACCTATAACAATTCCGAATAAAAGAATTGTTTGACATTCGTAAATGTTCGGATTGTGAGAAAATACGGGCTGATTTCACTGAAATTCTTTCGGTTTTTCACAATGGAAATCGGCGAGCTTTATCGAAAACTGTATTATGTGTCAAAATTGATTGATATTTTTATCTGTTTGTTGAAAAAAAACTGAAAAAATTAAATTTGCCTATTGAAAAAGTTCTTGAAGTGGTATATAATAATTAAAAAGAACTTAAGGTTTGTGTAAAACTTTTTTAATGAAATATTAATAAATTGTTAAATATGATCTCTTTCATAAAATAAAAATGAAGGGGGGGGGCTCGGTTGGGCAGAAAAAATCAGTCGGAAGACAAATATTTTAAAAAACAAAGACGTAAAAAACTATGGCACCGTTTGCTTTTGGCAGCCGGTTCCATTGTTGTGTTTATAACCACTTATATGCTTATCCTCCCTGCCATAACCGCTGAGGTGGGCTCAATCGAGCTTTTCGACGAGTCCCTTTCCTCCGGCAGCGCAGTAACCCCCGTCGAAGACGAAACCTACATTATTATAGAAGAAACTACCGAAGAAACGGTTGAAGAAACCACCGAGATTATATCTGAAGAAACAACAGAAGACCCGTCTGAAGCCCTTTCCGAAGAAACCTCTGACCAAGCCTTAGAGGAAACTACATCGGGAACAAGCTCCGGCGGCACAGATACCTCCGGCGGCGAAACTTCCGAAGAAACTGCCGAAGCTGCCACAGATGAGGTCTCTGAGGAAATAACCGAAGAAGCAGCGGAGGAAACTACTGAAGAGGAGTTTGTTATAACAGCCGACAGTATGATTTATGCTCTTCTGGGCGAAGCAGGCATAGCTCTCACAAGTGAAGAGGACGGAGAAGAAGAGGAAGACGACGGCTCAATCGAGCTTACCCTTACCGCCACAGTCAGCGGCAGCAGCTATTATACTGACACATATGGCACTGAAATATCATTCAGAGGAACGGGAACAAACGACAGCTATAACTGTGAATATGACCCTGACACAGGTAACTTTTCCGTAGACCTTGCTATCGACTTTGTAATGTCAGCTGCGATTTTGACAAGCGGCAATGTAACCGATTATAACAACGACACTCTTAACGGCAGCTATTACGGAGTTTATTCAATCGATTTACCTGAGGGAATTATAGTTCCCGACAATGTTCTTAACAAACGTTACGAAGGCGTTATTTCCGGAACAAGCACCGTACTTTTTGACCTTTATTTTGAGAAATATACAGACGAAACTACCGGAGCAACTCGCTACAGAGTTTATATGGGCTTTTTAAACAGCCAGATAACAGGTAATGAAGAGACAATCAAAGGTACAATCAGCCTTGAGGGCTACATCAGCTCATCCAGCTACAGCGACGGCAGCGTTGTCGTAACGGTAGGCGGTGAAAATGTTATTGAGATTTCACCGGATGAAATAACCTACAGCAGCGGCGAAACCATAGACGAGGATATTTACGTTAAAAAATCAGGCTCTTACAACACAACCACAGACGAAAGCGGAAACACTACATCAACAGTCAGCTACACTGTTATGGTTTATACCAAAAAGGGTACGGGTGAAACCATAACCCTGACCGACAGCTTTACTACGGAGTTTTCTTCTTCCGTTTTGTCTGACCCTTCAAGCAGCCTTCAAAGCATAACCGTAAGCACAGGCACAAACACAGCCTATGTTTACTGGGAGGGCAAAGCAGATAATTTTAATGACAGCGAATTTGTAGAGGATACAGAAAGCCCCATAACTCTTACTAATGGCACAGGAAACTACACTTATTATTATGACATCGACGGAAATTTGGTTATTACTCTTCCCGGTCTCAGTGATGTAGACGGCAAAGACGGACAGGAAACCATTCTTGGCAGCAGTGACTGGAGATATTCAAAGGAAGATGTTGAGGTTTATTATGTAACCTACACCTATAAGGTAAGCCCTCAATATTCTGACTCCACTGCCAATAACACCGTTAAGGCTTCAACAGAGGACACAACAGCAGTCGAAACCATAACCGACACCTCCTCTGCTGAGGTTACCGTATCCAAAAAGACCGCCATTTCAAAAACAGCGGAATATTATACCGAGACAGACAGCGACGGCAATGAAAACGGCTATATAAAATGGACTATTGTAGTGGGCGACGGCTCAGCCTCTCTTGCAGGCTATACCCTGACGGATACAATGTTCAGCTCCGTCGGAGGAATAGAAGCCCTCAATTATAGTTCATTATATGAAAATGTTCATGTTTATACCGGCTCTTCAGAAGATGACAGCAACTTTGTTTATCAATACTATCCGGCGAACTGTTTTAGTATTGTAGATGAAAACGGCGTATTAACAGGCATTAAATTTCTCGAAGATGCCGAAAGTCAATATACAATCGTCTATACAACAGAAGCTTCTTCGTGGGATCAAACATATTTATCCAACACGGCTACCCTTACCCCCACAGAAAGCACAGACCCCGATGTTACATATACCCACGATTACGGAGATTCGAGCTTGTCGGCAGGCACAGAGGTTACTGTTCCTGCGGCAGGGGGCGACACCCTTGACAAAAAGATAGGCACTCCCGAATTATCCTCTGACGGAAAAACCTATACCTTTCCCTGGACTGTAACCATAACCATTCCCACAGGGGGCATACCCGCCGGGTCTGAAATCGAAGACAGCCCCAGCACGGATAACCACTATATGACCTATGACCAGGCTAAGGCTCTGGGTGAGCTTGTTCACGAGGTTTTCGGCGACAACACCTACGTCTCCGTAACCTTCAGAAACAGCAGCTGGCAGTGGATTCATATAGACAACCTTGACGAAAGCACTTATTATTACGGCTATAAAATAACCTTTAATAAAGCTGTAGCCTATGAAACCTATTCACAATATACAAATCTGACCGAAGATAATAAGCAGAGTTTAGGCTTAATTGACAGTTTCACCTACACATCGGGCGACACCACTGCAACAGCCTCATATGATCATTATGACAACAAGGTTACTTTAAACTACTACTCCACAGGCTCAATATCCGACAGTCCCGCTTCAAGAACCTTTTCAAACACAGTCAGCGGCGGCGGCAGCTATAAGTCGGCTTCATACACTTATACAAATAATGTGGTTAAATACGGCTATTATCAGTCTCACGGAACTGCCACAAGCCCCTACGCCACAAGCTTTACATCGACTGACGGCGAGGTCTCATGGGTAGTTAAGGTAGTTTTAGATACCTCCAACAACTGTTATACCATAACGGATACTCTGCCCACAGGGGTCACTCTGAAAAAACTTCAGGTTTCAAACAGCGCATCAGATTCCAACAGCAAGTCAACACTGTATGCGGAAACAACCACCGTTGATCCCTCTGTTGAAACCACCACAGCTGACCCCTCGACGGAAACAACTACCGCAGACGCCGGAATTTCCGAAGGGGAAACCCTTTCGGGAATATATGACGGTGACTTAGATGTTTCCTACACGCTGGGCACAAGCGACAATACCGTTACGGTTTATGCCAATTACGGTGAAAATGCCAATGCAAGCAGCATAACCCTTTATCTTTTCTATACCTGTCAGATAGCCGATGACTATCAAGGCGAAAATACTGCTTTTAATAACACTGTAAAAGTAAAAAATACTACTACCGACAAAGACTACGGCTCAGGCTCTCAAACCACAACGGTATATTGGGATGTCTCTACGGGAACGGAAACAAAAACCGTCTCAAAGGATGACTATTTCGACACCAACAACAACAAAATAAAATACGCCATAACCATAGACAATGACAACGGAAACCCGTATACATATACTGTGACAAATGAAGACGGCTCAACAAGTCAGGAATATGACGACGATATGGTGATTTACGACGTCCTTTCCTACAACAGCTACCCCACCTACGGTCTTGTAAGAAGCGCAAGCCTTCAAAGCGACACCCTTAAGGTATATGTAGACGACGGAACGCTGACCATAGCCGAAGACAAAACAGTCAGCGGCGGAACAGAGCTTGATTCGTCTCAATACAGCTGGACTCTTGAAAAGGTGGTCAACACCGGCTATGACGGAACGGAAGCCGTAGTTCAGACAATAAAGGTTACTTTGCCCAATGACGGAAGAAAATATGTTTTAGCATATGCATATAAAATATCTATCATTACAGACGAAGTTTGGGCGAATAACTACACCTGGATCGACAACGACGGCACTGACGTAAAGGCTCACGCCACAAACTACGCCTATCTCACCGTAAACGGCGAAACCAAAGTAACAACAGACTCAATTGAAACAACGGAATCCTATAACTTTGATTCGGTATCAGCCGAAGGAAGTACGGGTACGGGCTACACAATATATAAGGTTGATAAAGACAATTTCGCCCTGAAGCTTGAGGGAGCAACCTTTGACCTCTATGTTTATAACAAGGACGCTACCCCTGTAGGCTTTGAAAAGGTAGCAAGCATAACCACCAATTCAAAGGGCACAGCAAGCATTTCCGGCGTTATAAAATATTTGGACACATCTACGGGAACTTATTATGACCAAAAAGGCGATAACTGGGAACCTTACTACAGAATAACAGACCCCTCAGACAGCTCAAAATACATCTATATTCCCATAAACACACTCTGTTATTTTGTAGAGTCTGAAGCACCCACAGACTATCAGCTTGACGGAACAAAATATTATTTCTATTACGGCGAAACCATAGCCACTCTTTTAACAAGTGTTACAGGTCACGAATATGCCACTGACGTAACAGAAGCCGTAAATATTATTTTGGGCAATTCGGAGTATATCACTAACGGCCACACAGTGGATTATTACTCTGAAAAAACAAAAATTTCCGTTATAAAGTCATGGACGAATAACGAAGAAGACCCTAACGACACATACGAAAAAACCGACGACAGCCTTAACTTCACACTTTACAGAATCCGCAAGGACTTAGACGGAAACTATTGGCCTGAAGAAGATGATGAGGACGAAACGTCTACCTCTGAAGGAGCAACGGAAGCCACAACCGAAGTGGTTACAGTAGGAGAAATACCTTGGCAAGTAGATTTTCAGTGGAGTACAAATGTTGCTTCAGGAACTGTCGGGTATACAGAAAACACTAATTCATTAAAACTATCTTTATATCATCAATATGCAGCTATAAATGAATCTGCCGGATATATATGGTATCCGGGGGTAACAATAACTGACGGAAACAGTAATGTTTTAGTAGAATATACTGGGTCGTCTTATGGTGAGGGTACGCTTGTAAGCGGCAATGGTTCTTGGACGGGTTCAACGACCAGTGCTGTAGGAGGTACATTTACAGCCACGATTAACCTAACAGATTCTGTTAAAGAAAAAGGCTTGATAATTAAACTTACCGATACTAACAATAGCGACACAGAAATATCTGTTTCTTTTGCTCTGTCAAGTGCTTCTGCCACAACCACCACAGAAGCGGCTTCCGAGGCCTCTACCGAAGAAGTTTCAGAAGTCTCAACGGAAACCACCACCACAGTCCTCTATGCTCACGTTTTCCAAGACGACGTAATAGAGACCACCACAGACGAACAGGGTAACTCCGAGGTGGTGGGGCACACCTTTAATAACGATTATAAGGATTATGAAAAGATAACCGATTCAAGTGAAAACTTCTTCAAATTCTACGGGGCTTTGACCGACACAAACGGCTCACAAACCTACAACGCTTACAAAGCCAACACAGCCACGCTGCTGACCAGATCCTTCAAGATGCAGACCAACGTAGACAGCGTCGTGGGCTCAGGCTCAACGACGATTGAATTCACTTCTCAATTGGGCGGTGTGCTGACTATGGTTTTCACAGATAAAACCGACACCAACGCAGTAATTATTAACAGCTCCGACGGAACATCTCTAAACAAAACGGCGTCTAACTATAAGCTTCAGTGTCACCTTGACGCAGGCAGCTACACCATAAAAAAGAGTACATCCTCTTATGTAGTTTACATCTCCTTTGAAGAAGGAGCAGGGGATACATCCTCAGACGGCAACTCCGAGATTTTGAACTTCAACGACGGCACAAAAGCCAACGACTTCTTTACTGTCAGCGGCTCCACAACCAGCAGCTACGGCGAGGTTACATATGTAAACTACTACGACACAAGCTTTACAAGTGCGACAGCTCTGAAAATGGGTTCTTCCTCGTCAATTACCTTTGAAAGCGCAAACGCAGGCACTCTCTATATGGTTTTCACAAACCCCAAGAAGGCTGCCTCCGTAGGCGCAAGTATCGACGGTAACGAACACAAGGCGTCAATCACCGACACAACCACCACAGACGGCGAGTATTATATATATGTGCTTTCCACATACATTGAAGCCGGCAGCCACACAATTAAGAGAATAGGCTCTACCGAATACCTTCTTTATTACATTCAGTTTGTTCCCGACGATTTCGGAAGCGGCGAGTGGAAGGAGCTTAACACTGACATAACCTCTATTGGCAAGAAAGTCAGCACCTTTACAATAAGCTACGCTTCAAACTGGCGGTGGACCTCAGAAAGTCTGCCAAGCCAGTGGATTAATGAAGAAACAGGCGAGGTTTTAGGCTACTACGAATATTACGTAGTTGAAGAAAGCCGCTATGACCCTCAGGACTCTTCAAAACAGTGCTTCTATACCCTTTATATGAATAATGAGGGTATCGTCTCAGGCTCAATTAAGGTTTCAAACCGTATTAACCCCACTACAAGCGGCGTTGTGAGCCTTGACGTAAACAAGGTTTGGTATCAGGACGGAAAACAGCTGACATCACCGACAATTGACGACTACTCCGTTTCCTACACACTTTACAGAAAGGTCGTTCTTCTTTCCTCAACCGATCAGGACACAGGCGGAACTTATTCGGTGAACTTCGACAACAACATTTCCACCTTCTTCACCACAACGGGCACAACCCAGTCCGGCTCTTCAACCATAGGCACAGGCAACTACGGCGGCACGTCATACTCAACCACTCTTGCT
Organism: Clostridiales bacterium; assembly: GCA_021204175.1. Taxonomy (GTDB): domain Bacteria; phylum Bacillota; class Clostridia; order Lachnospirales; family CAG-274; genus JAJQCI01. The sequence continues at coordinate 72,181 of JAJPZT010000075.1, forward strand.
TTTGACAGCACTTCAAGTACAGCCCCAAGCATAGCCTTTGACACCTTAGCCGACAGCGGCGTCCTGACCCTTGTTTTCAGTACGTACCTTCCGCCGGATGTCTATAACTCAAGCTCAAGCTATACCTCCGGCACTACAAACTATGTCACCGCCGACGGAACTAACTATTATGCTATTTCTGATGACAGCGGCACTTTGAACAATACATTATATGTTGTTGACAGTTCTTCCTCAAGTGGTTATAAGGAATGGGACGGCTCCGGTACATCTATAACCTATTATGCATTCTTTAACGAGAATTTGCAGGTTGATGAAAAGTATACAAGTGATACGAGCTGGAATGATGATGATTTTACTTATACAGGCGACACAGACGATACAAGTAAGTTAGTACAGATTTATCAGTATACTGCAAATTCAATAGATGCTACTATGTATCGTCAAACTGATGCAAATAAGTTCGACAGAAGTAACGGTAACGGAAAAACCTATACTCTTGCAAGAACAAACAGTAACAGCAGTACTACTGATCCTAACAATTTTACAAGAATAAGAAATAATACATTAACCACAACCGTTGACGAAAAAACCGTAACCGGCGATGGAAAGTGTATAAATCTCTACAGAAGTACTGATGGCGGAAAAAGCTTCGTATCTATGGAGGGATATACTATAGACGAGGTTAAGGATCAGGAAACGGAAATTAACAACAGCCGTGCCTACTACATAAAGTCAGGCGACAGCTACATCCAAACCGACGGCAAATTCTACACCCTTCAGCAGTACAACACTGTGGGCTACGCCTTTACCCTGACTGTCCCCGGAGAAACATCAACTGTTTATCAGTATGTTTATAACCCGGACACCGAAACCCTGACCATAACCGCAGGCGGCTCGGAGGTTTACAGCGGTTCAATTTCAGACTGCCCCGCAGCTTATCTCACAAGCCTTGACATAGACGAAGACAACAACACTGTGGTCTTTGAAATTCCTCTAAGTGTCTACACGGGAGACTACTCAAGCGGCTATAAGGTGGGCTGTGTAAGCTCGGCTCTCTGTTATCTCTATTATGCCGAATATTTCTATAAGTATAATGACGCTAAAACCGGTATTGCCGTAGGCACAGGCACACTTGACGCCTCTAACGACTGGTCTGAAGAGTGGAGCAGTCTTACCTACCCCGTTTATGACGCAGAGGGCAACGGCACAATTATAGGCTATTATTCCTATTACATTGTGGAAACCTCAGCCGACGGCGAAACGGGAACAACCTATTCGCCCACATATTCAGTCACTATGTATACTCAGGCTCTTGATTCTGACCTTGCTGACCTTGCGGAGACGTATAAAGCGACGCTTACTCCTGATGAGAACACTTCAGCAGGAACAACGGCTTACTATAATAGTGATAGTGAACTTATTTATACTGAAACGGCAACAACTGACGGCGAGGGTGTTACAACCTACACATATACGGCTTCAAGCGGTGAAACAATTTCGGATATTACAACATATCTTCTTAATTTGTATCTCGAAACTCTTGAAACCGATAAAGATTCCGAGGGCAATATTACCTATTGCAATACAACCCGTGATCCTAACGATAACTCTGTAATAAGCTCGCAGACGGTTTTGTATTATCAAGTCTCTGACGGAAACTATTATATCGTTTCATCTGTCAATGACGGCACAAGCTTAACGGCTGCTACCGCAGAAGCCGCTAAAATCAGCAGCTTCACAATCACCAACACGGTGGAGGTTCAGGACGTTGTTCTGCCCTCAAGCGGCGGAGACGGCGGATTTAAGTATATTTTAGCAGGAACGCTCACAAGCCTTGGGGCGATTCTGCTTCTATATAAATGCAGGAAAGGTTTGAGCACAAACTCCCGATGATGGGGCAGAGCTTAAGCAGAGCCTATGTGCTCAGACTGTGTAAATAAAATTAAGGGAGATTTTAAAGACGAAGGGGAGAAACGGTCTTTTATATATAATCCCACGAAAGGAGTGATGTTTAGAAAAAGAGGATTAAATGTCAATCGCTGAAAACATTAGTTTTCAGCGAAAGAGGAGGGTCAACGGAGTGCAGTCTTGCTTTGGCGTTTACGCCGAAGCAAACGAACGAAGTTTGACCCGACGAGCATCCCCTTTTAAGGGGAGGGGGACCGCCCATACTGATTTTTTGTAAAAAAATCAGTACAGGCGGTGGTGGGGTATGTTCCATTTGAAGCTACTAATTGAAGCTACTAAGTCTTTGTAAATGGAACACAGTAATTGTGCAAACTCGGCAATATCAAGTAAAAAATCGAATAGATGGGAAACAACTCACACACAAATAACGACAATTTGTGGGGGGGGGGTAGATTTAGCCGGCCCGTATTAATCGGAAGCGTTTATCAACCTCCACAACTAAGAAAGGATGGTACTTTTATGAAGAAAGTAACAAGATTTTTTAGCCTCCTCCTCGCAATAGCAATGGTTTTGGCAATGAACTTCGGTACTTTCACCGTTCCGGCGGAGGAAACTACCTATACACTTACAATTAACAAACCCACAACGGGACACACATATTCGGCATATCAGATCTTCACAGGTGTTTTGTCTACAGACGGCAAGACCCTCTCAAATATTGCTTGGGGCTCTGCTACGACAGCTAAATCTTCGGATATTATCACAGCTTTAAAAACTGAACTTGGCTTAGCAGATAACACTGATTACTCAGCAGCCGACATAGCTGCATTGCTTACAACAGGCAATATTGAAGCAGTAGCTAAAATATTAGCAACTTATAACGAAGGCTATACATACTTAGGCTCTGCAACATCTTCAGCTGAATGTACAGAAGGCGGTGAAGGGAAAATCGTTACTATCAGCAAACTTCCCGCAGGTTACTATTTGGTTATAGATACCTTAACAGGTACAGTTGCAGACTATGACGTATATTCATCATACATCATTGAAGTAGTGGGAGACGCAACAGCTACCACAAAGCAGGACACACCTGAAATTCAAAAGAAGGTTGACGATAAAGACGATTCTACAGGTACTGAAGACAGCACAAGTTGGCAGGATTCAGCTGACTACGACATCGGCGACGCAGTTCCCTTCCAATATACTGTAAAATTGCCCAGTAATTATGCTGACTATGACACATATAAGCTCATATTCCACGATGAACAGAGTGACGGCTTGACATTCAACAATGATGTGGCAATAACAGTTTACATCGACGGCGATACAGAAAACACATCTCAAGAGAATATTGTTGAACTTTCAACTACTCAGTATAAGGTTAATACAGATCAGCAAAGTGACAGCTGTGATTTTGAGATTACAATCAGTGACTTAAAATCTGTTTCAACTTCTATTACTGCAAGCAGTGTAATCGTTGTAACCTATACATCAACACTCAATGATCACGCAGCAGTGGGCTCAACAGGCAATGACAACGAGGTTTACCTTGAATACTCAAACAATCCTAACGATTCTTCCAAAACAGGTAAAACTCCGAAGGATAAAGTAACGGTATTCACCTTTGATGTAGCTATACACAAGGTAGACAGCAGCGGTAATCCTCTGGGCGGCGCAGACTTCACACTTTATAAGTATGACGCCGAAAGCACAACTTGGGTAGAGGTTTCAACAGAAACTTCCACATCTGCAGACCCTTCAACCTCAAAAGCTGTTATAAAGACAGTGGAAGATGAATCTTATACTACAGTAGTGGTTGAGAACAGTACCGAAGTTACAACTACAGTAACCGTAGAAAAGAGCAAATTCACCTTCAGCGGTCTTGACGCAGGTCAGTATATGCTTAAGGAGACAACAACTCCCGACGGATATAACACAGCCGCAGATACTTACTTCACAATCGTAGCTTCACACTCTACAACTGCATCTGATCCCGAACTTACAGAGCTTTATATAACAGACGCAGACGGTACGGTTTTATCGAATAAATATTCCGGAGAAGAAGGTGCTCAATCACCGACATTTACTGTTGATAATTCAGCCGGAATTTCGACTAACATCATAAACTACACAGGTGCTGAACTGCCTTCAACCGGCGGTATGGGTACAAAAATATTTTATACTTTGGGCGGAGTCCTTGTTTTAGGGGCAGGCGTTCTTCTGATTGTTAAGAGAAGAATGAGAAACGCTTGATTTCCCTCTGAATAGGGTTACGCTTTGAGAATAGGCTTCCCGCCTTTCGGGGCGGGGGCTTTTGAAGAACCGCCGATATCTTACCGGCGGCTGTCCAAAGGTAAAAAATATTTTTGATAACTCCATATTATTCCTCTGTTAGCTGTCCTGTGGTATGTATAAGCCTTTCTGTAAGTGTCAGTCTATGTCTTAAGGGACAAAGCCAAAACCAAAAATGTATTTTGACACGAAACTTAATTTTTTAAAGTGGGGGGGTAATCGATACGTTAAGGAAACCGTTTAACGTTTATCGTCCTCCACAAAAAAATCCACAAAGAAAGGACAGAATAATATGAAAAAAATATCTAAAATATTAAGCCTCCTCCTCGCATTAACTATGGTTCTCTCTATGAACCTCGGCGTTTTAACCGCTCACGCAGATAGTTACACAATTAAAATTAATGAAAGTACTACAGACTATAAATATGAAGCTTATCAGATCTTTGACGGCGATTTATCCGGCAATACTCAGGGCAGCTATGTATTATCCAACATCGTTTGGGGTACTAATATAAGCAAAGACGGAACTCCTGAATATTCAACTGTAATGACAGCTGTTAAGGAAATAACAATTGACAATTCCACATATCCGTTTGAAAACTGCACCTCTGCTGCAGATGTAGCTGATGTATTGAAAGATCTTTCGAAAGATGCAGCCCTTCTGCAGGAATTTGCTGATGTAATCTCTAAATATATAACAGGCAGCGGTGTTGCAAGTGAGTATAAAACAGACCACTATGAAATTTCAATATCCGACCCCGGCTATTATCTTGTAAAGAATACATCTGCACCTGATGAAGACGGAGTTTACACAAGATTTATTCTTTTGGTTGTAGGTGATGTTGAGGCAACTCCTAAGTCTGCTGTACCTTCAGTAGAAAAGAAGGTTTATGAAGAATCCTATAACAGTGTAGCTCAAGAAATATCCGATTACGGTACTTATTTCAATGATGTAGCTGACTATGACATCGGTGATTCGATTGACTTCAAATTTATAGGTACACTTCCCGATAACTTGAGTTCTTATTCAACTTATAAATATGTATTCCACGATACAATGGACGCCGGTCTTACTTTTGACAGCGACAGTGTTGTGGTTACTATTGACGGCACAACTGTTCCGGCATCATATAGTGGAACTACAAACTACACAGTTGTTTATGACGCTTCTAGTGCACAGACTGACGGCTGTACATTTGAAATAAGCTTTAGTGATATTTTAAGTCTTGTGGATTCTACAGGTGCAAAAATATCAGTATCAAGTACAAGCAAGGTTGTTGTTACATATAAAGCTACACTGAATGAAAATGCTAAAATAGGTCTTCCCGGCAACGTGAACGAAGTTTATCTTCAATATTCAAACAACCCCAATGAAGGCGGCAGCGGCGACACAGGTACAACACCTAAAGACAAGGTTATCGTTTTCACATATGAACTTGACGTAACAAAGGTTGACGGAACTGATAATACTAAAACTCTTGAAAACGCTGAATTTAAGCTTTATAAGGAAGTAAGCGGCGTTAAGTATTATGCTAAAGTTACAAACGGCAAGGTAACAGGCTGGACAACAGACCCAGATGAAGCTGCTGTATTAACTTCTGGCACTGACGGTAAATTCAGCATAGCAGGTCTTGATGACGGCACATACTTCCTGTTAGAGACAAAGGCTCCTACAGGGTATAATCTTCTTTCCGACCCTGTTGAACTTACTATAACGGCAAACACAGTTAATGGTCAGAGCTGGTCCGGAACCGCAACTGATGCTTTAGCCGCATGTGACTCTAATACAGACCCTGACTCAGCTTCATTAACAATTACAGTGGGTACAGCAAAAACCAGCGGAAATTCAACTGATGGTACAGTTGGTACAACTGTAGCGAATAACACAGGTGCTACACTTCCCGAAACAGGCGGTATGGGCACAAAGATCTTCTACACATTAGGCGGAATACTTGTTGTTTGCGCAGGCGTTCTCCTTATTGTTAAGAGAAGAATGAGAAACGCTTAAAATTAGTTAGCTTTAAAAAAACCGAATAAAGATACCTCCGCCGCCTTCCCACGGCGGAGGACTTTTGCAGAAGTACTCTCTTTCGGCACACGACAAAGCTTCCCCTTTTAAGGGGAAGTACCTGCCGATAGGCAGGGGATAGGGTGCTTTCCATTTGCCAGCCCTTAAATAGCGTTCCAATGGAACATACCCTATCGTCAACCACTGTGCAATTCTTTTTCCAATAAAATCGTGCGGAAAAAAGAATTGCACAGCCGTTGACACTTCCCCTTAAAAGGGGAAGCTAAGTGCCTGCGGCAAAGTGAGTACCTGTGCAAAAGAATTATCGGGAGCAAACATATGAAAATTGACAAAGTGACAATATTTTTGTTTTTAATTTTACTGGGCGGAATGGGTCTGCTTTTATATCCCACTGTCAGCGACTATTGGAACTCATTCCACCAGTCAAGAGCCATAGCCTCATATGTAGAGGCGGTTGAAAGCTTAAGCACAGAGGACTATGAAGCGATTATTCAGGCGGCAAGAGACTATAACGCAAAGCTTTATAACAACCCCGGCAGGTGGCAAATGACGGAGGCAGAACTTGAGGAGTATAACAGTCTCCTTGACGTTTCAGGCTCAGGAATTATGGGCTATATCGACATAGACAAAATCAATGTGGAGCTGCCTGTTTATCACACTGTAGACGACGCTGTTCTTCAGGTCGCCGTGGGGCATATGCCCGGCTCTTCACTGCCAATCGGCGGAACAAACACCCACGCCGTTTTGTCAGGTCACAGGGGTCTGCCTTCAGCAAGGCTTTTTACTGATTTGGATAAGCTGACAGAAAAGGACACATTTGTAATTACGTTTCTTGACGAAAAAATTACCTACGAGGTTGACCAAATTAATATCGTAGAGCCCACCGACGCTTCAAAGCTTGCTTTTGCCCCCGGGGAGGATATTGTTACACTTATAACCTGTACACCCTACGGCGTAAATTCTCACAGGCTTATGATTAGAGGTCACAGGGTGGAAAACGCAGAGGAAGAAATTGTTTTGAATGTGTCGGCTGACGCAAATAAAATTGACCCGGTTATTGTTGCGCCTATGGTAGCAGTTCCCATACTGCTGCTGTTGTTTGCGGTTATGATGGTAAAAACAAGCAAAAAGGGAAATAAAAAGGAAAACAAGAAGGAAAATAATGATAAACAGTAAAAATTCAGGCGGTGTTTCTATGAAAAAAAACTTTGTTTTAGGCTTAATTTGTGCAGTTTTAGGGGCTTTGGCTTTGTCTGTGACGGCGTTTGCCGACAACGACGGCTCCATATCGCTTGACTGCGATGTGGAGGGTATTACCTATATGCTTTACGGCGTAGACGACTATTATGAGGTGGGGGACGAAACTTACGATAATGTATACTATGCTTATAAAATCGACCCTAATGGGTCCTCTGCCGATTTTACTGCGTCGGCTTATATTCTTCGAGATGACGTTCAGGCTTTATATACGGCGGTGACCGACAGCGAGGGCGAGGCTGTGTTTTCAGACCTCGACGACGGGGAGTATCTGCTTGTGGCTGAGGTTTACAGTGACGGCGCATTTGTTTATGTGGCTGTGCCGGCTGTAGTTACTGTTTACAGCGGTGAGGTTACGAATGTCAGCGGTAAAATCGCAGTTACGTCCCTTACTGAGTCGGAGGACGTGGAGTCAATTTCCGCGCTGAAGGTTTGGAGCGGCGACTATGACGATGAAACGCTGGAGAAGGGGATAACAGTTCAGCTTTTGCGTGACGGCAAGATTTATGACGAACGGGAATTGAACAGCGACAACAACTGGCGCTGTACATGGAGTAACCTTGTGTCTTCTTATAACTGGCTCGTGGTGGAAAAAGAGGTTCCGGACGGGTATATGCTGAATATCGAACAGGACGGCACTGTTTTTATAATTACAAACAGTACTCTTAAGGGAGACCCCGAGGGGGGTTCCGAAGGGGGAACGGAAGCCACAACAGAGGGAGAAGGCGAAGTCACAACGGATAAATCCTCCGGAGGTGAAGGGGAAACTACCACAGAAGCGGCTGCCGAAACTACAACAACTTCAAAAACCAACAGATCAGGAGGGGGAACTCCGAAGTCATTAAACCCCGAAACTGAAACGGAAACTGCCGCATCGGCAGAAAAGGGCGAAGGCTCTACATCGGAAAGCCCCACAAGCCCTACGGACAGCCCCGACGATGGTGAACAGGACACTACTGCGGAAAGCAGTTCGGAAGAGCCGCCTGCGGAAACTACCTCGGCAGGGAATGACGAGCCACAGGGAAACGAACCCCCTGAAAGCAGCGAGAGCCTGCCCCAGACGGGTCAGCTTTGGTTCCCGGTTCCTATACTTTCATGCGTGGGAGCACTGTTTTTGATTATCGGAATAGGCAGAAGGAGAATGAGCTGATGAAGAAAAAAGGCAGTGTTTTTATTGCCCTTGGGATTGTGATGATTTTGGGGGCGTTTTTGCTGACGGGGTATAATGTTCTTGACAGCTTAAGGGCTGAAAGAGCGGCTGCGGCTGAAGCGGAGGCACTGAGAGCGAAGCTTGAGGAAGCGGCTGCTGAGGCGCTTGATAATTTTACTATTGACGAGAAGCCCCTTTATGTGCGTTATCCCGATATGAAGATGCCCGAGATTGAGATTGACGGGGTAAAATATGTGGGGATGCTGAGTGTGCCCGGGCTGGGGCTGGAGCTGCCTGTTAAGGGCGAGTTCAGTATGGCAGGGCTCAGGACTGCGCCTTGCCGTTATGCCGGGTCGGTTTATAAGGACAATATGATAATTTGCGGGCATAATTACAGCTCACATTTCGGCAGTTTGAAAAATATTAAGGTGGGGGACGGCGTGGAGTTTACCGACGGGGACGGAAATGTTTTTGATTATGTGGTTTCGGATATTGCCCAGCTTGACGGGTCGGATGTTTCGGGAATGACGGAAAAACAGGAGGACGACAGCTGGGATATGACGCTTTTTACCTGTACGCTGAGCGGCAGCCAGAGAGTCACCGTCAGACTTTTGAGAATTGAACAATAAAAAAACGCGTACAGTACTGTTGACTTTTTTGAAAATGTGTGGTAATATAAAATCACAAAAGGGAATTGCTGTTTCAGCGATTAATGCCCCTTTAAATTACGTAGTTGAAAAACAACCGCCATAACTTTGCTAGGGTCAGGCGGTTGTTTTTATGATGTAAAGTGCTATGATTAACAATGTTAAGAATAACAAGTCTTTACTATTCGCGTCACAGTTAGCTTCATTCGTTTGTTTCCGAACAAGTTCGAAAACAAAACTTATTTCGCAACTGCTCCTTACTCGCTGAAAACCTTAGTTTTCAGCGAAAAAGGAAAACCCGCAAGCGATATCTTGCTTCGGTGTTTCATACCGAAGCAAATGAGCAAAGCGAGGTTTGACGTTGCACCCCCTTTCAAAATCGATTGGAAAAACAAACCTTCTTTCAATTTTGATTATGGGGCATTTAACCGCCGAATCGTGAGTAGACAACTCCCTTTTGCTTATAGATATTATAATGTAAAATGTGCGAAAATTCAAGAGCTTTTTGTAATAATTGAGAATATAATTTGACTGAAGAAAAGTTTTCAACGCTGTTATTGAAAGTTGTTCAATGGCATTTCTTGTCGGTTAAAAACACCTCTCAGCTTCACTGCGTTAAGCAGTTCCCCTCACAAGGAGAGCCTTTACTATTATTCATCCATCGCACAAAAACAGCCCCCGAAAGCATGACTGCCTTCGGGGGCTTTAATTATTTGGTTAAATATTTATATTAATAATTACTTATGTTTGAATACTTAAGTGTTGTGGGTGTTGCCTGAACATCACCGCTTGTCAAGTCTGTTGCAATAGCGTTATCACTCTTTAAGGAGGTAACGTTAATAACGGGTTTTGAATAAGTCTTTTTCATCTTCTTATACCTCCTTAAATTATTCAGTTGTGGCAAGGTCTAAAACAACTGTCATAGCCTGTGCATACGCTCTGACTGTCTGTGTGATTTCATTTTCACCGTCGTCTACGCATACTGCATATACATAGTCGCCTGCTGAACCGCCGAAGCTTTCTGCTGTATAATTTGTGCCGTTGATAGTAACTGCACTGTAAACTGTGTCAGATTCTGCACCTACACTGCTTCCTGCTGCACCGTCAAAGTCTACGGAAGCATAGCTTTCAAGATCGTCACCTGCTATAACTGCAACTACATAGAAGGAGTTGTCTGAGCCGCTTTCGAATATGGCAGGTGTTGTATCAGCAGCGTTCTGAGTTACAGGTGAAGCTGCATCTTCAAATACGATAGACTTAACTCTTGCACCTCTTTGAGCAGCATTTTCAGCACTTGTTGTGCTGTCTGAGTTTGTTGCACCGTGGTCAGCTGTAGGTGAACCTATATAATATGTACCTGCAGGAAGACATAATACAGTTAAAGTCTTGTCGACTGTGCCTTGATCATTATTTGTTCCGGCATCTCTGCTTGAGTGAGCGGCAACCTCTTTGTTTTCATCAAGAACAACTAAATCGGAATAATTCTTGCCGCCTGTTGAACAGAAAGTTACACTAAGCTTCAAATCTTTTGAAGTAGTGAACTTAAACATACCTGTTTCTCTTGCACCTGTTTGAATACCGGTGCTTGTAGAACCGTTTCTTCTTGTTAAGCCGTCGCCTTCTGCTGTAAGATATGTGCTGCCGAAAACAGTACCGTCAGTAATGATAGCTGCTCCGTTTTTATCTTCATCTGAAGTAGGTATAGTTAAATCTACACTTGCATAATCAGTCAAATCAAATGTCATTGCTCCTGAAATTACGGAAGCTTCGCTTGCATTAGATACTGTAACTGTGTATTCAGCAGTAACTCCCGAGCCGTCCTGAGCTGTCGCTGTAATTGTAGCTTCGCCTACGCCTACGCCTGTAACCAAACCGTTTTCATCAACTGCTGCAACATTAAAATTGCTTGTTGACCAGTCAACACTTGTGTAAGTAGCGTCTGAAGGTGTTACTTCAGCTGAAAGCTGAGTTGTTCCTCCGCAGGCTGTAAGTGTATTTGTGCCGCTGATTTCAATTGCAGTAACAGATGTAATTGCACTAACTGTGATAGCGGCTGTAGCTGTGATTGTTAAATCCTCTGTTGAGGTAGCTGTGATTGTAGCTGTACCTGCTGCAACACCTGTAACCAAACCTGTTGAACTAACTGTTGCTACGCTTTCATCACTTGATGTCCAAGTAACACTGTTGCTTGCTCCTGTAGGAGTTGCAGCTGCTGTAAGCTGAGTTGTACCAAGAACGTTAATTGTAGCAGTTGAAGGACTAACTGTTAAATCTGTAATGGCAACTGATTCTACCTTATTAACAACTATACAGAATGTAACAAGTCTGCTTCCGCTAGTTGTTAAAAGATATGTACCATCATCTTCAACTGTAAAGGATACCTTTTTAGCAGAATAACCATCTGTAGAATAAGTACTTGAAGTTTGAGTTGATGTACTGTCTGAAGAATCTGTTAAAGTGAAAGTAACACTTTGAGTATTATGACTAACGTCTGTTGCTGAAACATAAAAATCAACTGTTTCACCGGCTGATAAATCAATAGAGATGTTTCTGTTGCCACCACCGGGGAAAGTATACTTAGACCAAGAGGTGATTCCGTCAGGGAAATCTCCAGCTGTAATTGCATCGGTTGATGTTGTTATAGCAGTTGAGCCGCCTGCAGTACATTTGATGTTACGGTCATTCGTTGTATTTCCGAATGTCAAATCCTTATCTTTTGAGAAACTGCTGGCGGTAGTATCGCTGATATTATAAACATCTGTGTCGGCAGCGAAAACACTGCTTACATTCATTACGGTTAATGTTGAAACAACCAAAATGAATGCCAAAATAGAGCTCAAGGCTCTCTTGAACTTTTTGTTCATTTTAAATTTTCCTCCTTTTTTGGTTTGCCGAGGGCGAAAGCCGCCCCGGCAGAATTGGTTTTTGGTTTGGTTAGCCCCGATGACAGGTTACATTAAAGCGATAGGAGTTTTCAGAGCTTTTCGGGGCTTTTAAGCTTTAAACTCTCCCAAAGGCTTTGTTTGTTGATTTTTAGGCAGGGCTTTTCCTCTTAAGCCCTGTCAAAAGACCTTTTGCTTGTTCCACAGGCATAAATGTCTGTAAAATTAACTATATTATATCTCAAATTATATAAAATGTCAATAATGGCAGCAGATTTTTTTGTGCTGAATTTTGCAAAAAACATTTTCGCTTTTGATAGAAATTAAAATTGTTTTAGTCGTTGACATATTTTGACGGCTGTGTTAAACTTACTTCAAGAACAATAAAAATGTTCCAATAAGACTGTTTTGTCTTGTCGCAAAAGGGAATGACTGGCAGTTGACGGTTCTCCTCACATGTTCCACGGTGTTATCTGATGTGTCTTTCAGCGGCACAATACACTGCGGAAGGAGGTGGATGTTATGATAGAAATAATCTATGATATTGATGTGTTAATCATATTACTCATCATTGTTATAAGAGTTATTATACATATTATAACGAAAAAAGATAACCGTTAAGATTTCCACACCCAACGGTTATCTTATGATGACTAATGGTGAGGAGTAGCTGCTAAAGTTACTCCCTTTTGTGTTTTAATAATAACACACTTTACTCTGACTGTCAATAAAATAATTCATAAAATCATATTAATCAAAAGGGAAATTTTTGTTGCAATTGACTTATGAATGATATATAATGAGATATAAGAGAAAAAATACATAAAAACATATAAAGCCGAGAAGGCATTATACTACGATATTATAGAAGAAAACACAAGGAGAGGACGCAGTATGACAGATACTTACGGCAGAACGGCAGTCGGCGAAAGATCAAAGCCCACAATTCTTATTGCGGACGATTCTGAAATGAACAGAGCCATTCTTATGGATATGCTGGAGGAAGAATATAATATTTTGGAAGCCGAAAACGGAGCTGAGGCACTTGTTATAATGAGAGAAAAGGTCGGCGGAATTGACCTTTTGCTTTTGGACATTGTTATGCCCAAAATGGACGGCTTCGAGGTTTTGACATATATGAACTCTCACCGGTGGATTGATGATGTGCCTGTTATGATAATCAGCTCGGAAAGCTCAACAGGCTTTTTTCAGCGTGCCTATGAGTTAGGCGTTGTGGACTATATAAACAGACCCTTTGACGCTTACATTGTTCACAGACGCGTAGCCAATATTATAATGCTTTATTCAAAGCAGAAGGATCTTGTAAATTTGGTAGCCGACCAGATGTATGAGAGAGAAAAAAGCAACTCTATGATGGTGAATATTTTGAGTCATATTGTGGAGTTTAGAAACGGCGAAAGCGGCACCCACGTTATAAATATAAGAGAAATAACAAACACCATACTTGAATATTTATGTGAAAACACAGACAAATACAGCCTAATGGCTAAAGACATAAAGCTCATCAGCATGGCTTCGGCTCTTCACGATATAGGGAAAATCTGCGTGCCCAGCAGTATTCTCAATAAGCCCGGAAAGCTGACTGATGAAGAATATGAGATTATGAAAACCCACACCACCTTAGGGGCGGCTATGCTTATGGAGCTTAAAACATATCAGGACGAGCCTCTGGTTAAATATGCCTATGACATCTGCCGCTGGCACCATGAACGCTATGACGGCAGGGGCTACCCAGACGGGCTTGCAGGAGATGCAATACCCATTTGGGCTCAGGTTGTGGCACTTGCTGACGTATATGACGCTTTAACAAGCGAAAGAGTTTATAAAAAAGCCTTTCCCCATTCAAAGGCTATAAAAATGATTGTTGACGGAGAATGCGGAACATTTAACCCTGAGCTTTTGCGGTGCCTTATGGGTGTTTCAAACAAGCTTAAGCAAAGCCTTGCAGAGGCGGAGAGGTTCCAGGCGGATGACGAAAACCTGAAAAATGTTCAGGGGGTTATTAATGAGCTTCTGCTTTCCGACAGCAAGAAAGCAGGGGTTAATACATTTAAGGCTTTGGCTGCGGAAAAAGAGAAAACCGACTTTTTCGCTTCTGTTGTCAGCGAAATTCAATTTGACTATGACGCATGGACAGACACTGTTTCAATTTCGGAATGGGGCGCAAGAGCTTTGGGCATAGACAGATTTATTTCAAACGTTCATTTTAAACACTCGACTTCTATGGATGAGGACGCATATGAAAAGCTGACAGAGAAGTTCAGAAAAACAACTCCCGAAAACCCCGATGTGGACGCTGTTGTGCTTTTAGAGGTAAACGGCGAAATGCGGTGGCACAGGCTTATAGGAAAAAGCCTGTGGACCGACGACGAGGATGTTCCCATGTATAAAGGGGCAATAGGCAAGTTTATAGACATTCACGAACAGAGCCTTTGGAACGCCGAAAACCACAGCGAGGTGGGCGAAACACAGCAGAAAATTATGGAGCTTATGGAACACTGCGGAAGCGTTTTTGACAGTGTAAGACTTATAAGCGGAGCCGACTGCAGAAAGGACGACAGAGACGAAAGCCGTCAGGCTGAGTCAATAGAAAAATCTGCCGATTATGCTATGGCGAAAATTGCCTATGACAAAAAAGGTCAGGTTTCGAAAATCAGATTTGAAGGCTCTAAAATTTATTATATAATAGAGAAGTATATCGAAACAGATAAAGGCGGCTGTGTTTTGGAGCTTGTCAGCAGTGTAGACGAGGAGTTCGCTATGGAGTTTTCAGGCGGCGGAGAAGAGCAGATTGCGGACAAGATTATAAATTATAACAAAACAGCCCAGACCGACCCCTTGACAGGAGCCTATAACAGGCGTTATTATGAAGAAAACGCCAAAGCATTAAGGAACATTGAAGGGGTGGTTATGCTTGATTTGGATAAGTTTAAGGACATAAACGATACATACGGTCACAACGCAGGAGACGCAGCCCTTGTGTGTTTTGCGGAAACCATATTCAACAGTATAAGAGGCTCCGACATTCTTATAAGGCTGGGCGGAGACGAGTTTTTAATTCTCTTCCCGAGAATTAAGCGGGGAGCCTTTGAGGATAAGCTCGATATGATTTCAAACGCAGTTAAAAATACTTCGGTGGATGGTTATCCCGAGGTGAAGCTTTCCGCCAGTATAGGCGGCGTTTATAAAATGCACCCTGTTTCTAAGGCTATTAAAACAGCCGACAAGCTTATGTATGACGTTAAAAGCGGCGGCAGGGGCAGAGTTTTGTGTCATTTTGAAAAAACAACAGAAGATGGAGAGTGATAAATTATGACAATTAAAGAGTGTTATGACAAGTTGGGTTCTGATTTTGAAAGCGTTAAGGCAAGAATGATGAGTGAAAGGCTTATTCAAAAGTTTTCACTTAAGTTTTTGGATGATAAAAGCTATCCTAATTTGCTTTCGGCTTATGACGAGGGCAGAGACGATGATGCTTTCAGGTTTGCCCACACATTGAAGGGCGTTGCTCAAAATTTGGGTTTTGACAGGCTTTATGCTTCTTCCGATAAGCTGACAGAGGCTTTGAGAAACGGAAAAAGCGAAGGAGCCGACGGACTTTTGGAAGAGGTAAAGAGCGACTACGCTTTTACTGTCGGTATTATTAAAGAATTTAAGGAGCAGAACGGGTTATAAGTCTCGCAAAGATGCACACTTAATTCTTATGTTTTTTGAGGGCTTGCTTTATGATTAATGAAATTAAAAAACACGAAAAAGAAAGGGCGAAAAAAACAAGCTGGCGGCGAGAACCATAATTTTTGTTGTGGCAATTTCCCTTGTGTTCATAGTGTGTGCTATTACGCTCTATGTTTCCATTTCCGACAGAATTATTAACAACGCTATTCAGAGTATGGAAGAGCTTGCGGTTCATGATGAGCAGTCTATAACAATGAATTTGGAAAACCGCTGGAACAATATTGTAAGTGCTGAAACAATTCTCAGAGAAAGAAATGTTAAAAGTCTTGACACTCTTCAGACAGAGCTTAAGGCTTATGCGGATTCTCTTGAATGTTTAAGCATAAGCCTTATGACCGGGGACGGAGAAGCTCACAACAGCGACGGAACCGTCACCAACGAGAAGCAGCTTTTAAAGAGCCTTTCAGACTTTGACGAAAAATATATTGTCAGGTGGAACGAGGACGAAAACCGTGAAGCAGGCAGTACCGAAAGCCCCTCGGACGTAATGATTTTAGGGCTTAAAATTACGCCTATAATGGTAGAGGGGAAAAGCTTTCAATATTTATACCTCCGTTCTTCCGTTGAAGCTATGCAGTATGAGCTTGCTATAGACTGTTATGACGGTCAGGGCTTAAGCTCCATTATAGACTATAACGGAAACTTTGTCATTAAGCGAAACAATGACGAGGGCGTTAAGTATAAGGATAACTTTTTTGTTGAGTTTTTAGGCGGAGTTATAACAAGCGGTCCTGCTTTAAACGAAATTCAGAAGAAAATAAGAGATGTAAACGACACCGAAGAGTTTTCAATAACCTTTACAAATATGTACGGCGAAAAAAAGATTATAACCTTTGCCAATATGGAGGTTTTGAAGGCATATTTTGTTATTGCCGTTGACAGAAGCGTTTTTGAAAAGCAAAGCGTTCACCTTATGCAGATTACAGCGGCTCTTATTATAGTTATGCTTATAGGCATAGTCAGCATAACCCTGCTTTTGTTAAGATCTCACAGCCAAAACAAGCTTATTGATGAAGAGTTTGAATATTCCAAAAAAAATGGCTGACCTTTATATTAAGGCGGATCAGGCAAACAAGTCGAAAAGTACTTTCCTGAACAGCATGAGCCACGATATAAGAACCCCTATGAATGCTATTTTGGGCTTCACAAACCTGGCTAAAATGCACATAGACAACAAAGCTCAGGTTCAGGACTATTTGGAAAAAATAACACAGGCGTCAAACCACCTTTTGGCGCTTATTAATGATGTTTTGGATATGAGCCGAATTGAATCCGGCAAGATTACCCTTGAAGAAAAGCCGGAAAACCTTGCTGAAATTCTTCACGGGCTTATAGATATTATTCAGTCGGATATTAAAGCTAAACAGCTTCAGCTTTTTGTAAACACCGTAAACGTAAAAAACGAAAATGTTTACTGCGACAAGCTCAGACTTAACCAGGTTCTTTTAAACCTTCTTTCAAATGCGGTTAAGTTTACTCCTGCCGGAGGAATAATTTACGTTAAGGTAGTCCAAAAGGAGCCGGAAAAAGAGGGTTACGGAAAATACGAATTTCACGTTAAAGACACAGGCATTGGTATGAGCGAAAACTTTATGCGCCATATTTTCGAACCCTTTACCCGTGAGAGAACCTCTACCGTCAGCGGTATTCAGGGCACCGGTTTGGGTATGAGCATAACCAAAAATATCGTTGATATGAGCAAGGGTGATATTTGGGTAGACAGCAAGCAGGGCGAAGGCTCAATTTTTATAGTTACATTGGATTATAAGTTTGTTAAGCCCGAAAAGGACGAAAGCGCCGCTTTGGAAGAGCTTAAAACAGCCCTTTCCGGCCGCAAAGCTTTGATTATAGACGACGATATAAATAACTGCAAGAGTATAAGCGATATGCTTAAGAGCTTTTCTATGGAAGAAAAAAGCCTTCATTTAGGCAAAGAAGCTCTTTATGAAGCCAAAAAAGCCTTTGATGACGGCGAGCCTTACGACCTTTTTCTTGTGGATTATATGCTGCCGGATTTTGACGGCATAGAGCTTACGGCGAAGCTGAGACAGCTTGTGGGAGACAAAGTCCCCATTGTGATTGTTACGGTTTATGACTGGGCTGATGTTTTGGATAAGGGCAAGGAAGCAGGTGTAACAAAATTCATCAGCAAGCCTTTGTTTATTTCCGATGTCAAGAGGTTTTTGGGCGAGCTGTTCCTTAACAATGAAGAAGAGGATGACAAGCCAGACAGCCTTGAGGACGACAAGTTTAAGAATAAGAGAATACTTCTGACCGAGGATAACGAGCTTAACGCCGAAATAGCTATGACCCTTTTGGAGGAAGCGGGCTTCAGCGTTGAACATGCCGAAAACGGTCAGATATGTGTGGATATGATGAAGGAAAAACCGGCAGGCTATTATGACCTTGTTTTGATGGATGTTCAAATGCCCGTTATGAACGGATATGAGGCTTCAAAGGCTATAAGGGCATTGGATGACAAGGCAAAATCCCAAATTACAATAGTGGCTATGACTGCAAACTCTTTTAAGGAGGACGTAGAAGCCGCCTATAAAGCCGGTATGAACGCCCATTTGGGCAAGCCCATTGACATACCCAAGCTTTTTGAGCTTTTGAAAGAAATTTTATAAACTTTCTTCGAGGAGACGATTTTTATGAACAGCAGAAAAAATGCTTCTGCGGCAATGCTTGCGGTGATTATAGGCATTGTTTTGATTGTGGGGGGAACAGGCTATGTTAAGATGCTTGAAAACTCCGTTTGGAACCAGCTTGTCAGCGAAACCTTGGATATGACATCTATGGGCGCCCACGCCTTTGAAATTTATGTTGACAAGGATATGCAGGTTATGGATACCCTGACTGCCGATTTTTCTAAAATAAGTTCAAGTTCCGATTCGAATGCAATTCTTGACAGAATGAGTGTGTTTTCAGAGTCCATAGCCAATTATACCCTTATTGACCTTGACAATAAAATGTTATATTCAAACAGACTTGACGCAGGGCATCCCCTTACAGACACACAGGCTCTGATTTATGAAAGTCTTGAAGGAGACAGCGGTGTCGGAGCCCCTTATATGAATGATTATAACAATTCAATGACGTTGGGTTATTATAAAAAATTCACCTTCTCAGACGGAACAAGGGGCATTTTGGAAAAGGGTCAGCTTCTTTCAAATGTGGCAAGCGAGTTTTCGCTGTCATATTATGACGGTCAGGGTCATTCATATATAGTTGACAGACTGGGAAAAATTCTTGTAAGACCCAACTATAAGGGCGAGCGAAGTTTTTTAAACATTTTTGACGTTATTGAAGATTATAACGATGAAGAGGCTGTTGAAGCCTTCAGAGAAAGTCTTGTAAACCATAACACAGACACGGCAGGCTTTGTTATTGACGGAGTGGAACAGGTTGTGGCTTATGTACCCCTTAACGGTACTGACGACTGGTATTACATAGCGGTTGTTCCAGATTCGGCTTTAATGCAGCACGCAGGGGAAATTTTGAACACTTCAAGAACCGCCGCTTTGGTGGTAGGGGCTGTGTGCGTTTTGGGCTTTCTGTTTTGGCTTCTTATTAATAAAAACAGCAAAGAGGTTCGTGAAAAGGAAAAGGAAATTTATCACAGGGATCAGCTTTTCGAAATTTTGGCTAACAACACTGACGATGCCTTTATTATGATTTCCGACAGAACCCTTGAGGTGGAATATGTCAGCCCTAACACAAGCCGAATTTTCGGGGTTTCCGGCTCAAACCTTAAAAAGCGTTTTGAAGAAATCTCTAATATGATAACCTTTGATGACAACAGAAGTGTTTTTGACATTATAGGGCAAATGAGCAGCGACGGCACATATAAAAGAAACGGATATATTCAAAACGAGGAAAGAGGCGAAAGAGTTTACTTCCTTGAAAAGATATATAAGCAGAGGGTTGACGACGAAGACAAATCAATTCTT
The DNA here is from genome assembly GCA_021204175.1 of Clostridiales bacterium. Taxonomy (GTDB): domain Bacteria; phylum Bacillota; class Clostridia; order Lachnospirales; family CAG-274; genus JAJQCI01. Next base: position 92,055 of record JAJPZT010000075.1, read on the forward strand.
GTTTTTTATGACAGAACTCTTGAAACGAAGAACAGAAAAATGCTTGAAGAAGCCCTTGAAATCGCTAAGGTAGCAAACGAAGCAAAAAGCACCTTCCTGAGCAATATGAGCCACGATATAAGAGCCCCTATGAGTGCTATTGTGGGCTTTGCTGCTCTTTTGGAGAAAGATACGGAGCAGCCCGAAAAGGTCAGGTCGTATACCGGAAAGATAATTTCTTCAAGCCAGCACCTTCTGGGACTTATAAATGACGTTTTGGATATGAGCAAAATCGAAAGCGGAAAAACCACTCTTAACATAGCTGAGTTTGAGCTGCCTGAGCTTGTCCGTGAGGTGGCAACAATTGTCAGAACACAGTCCAACGCAAAGAAGCAAAGCTTTGATATTTCCGTTAAGGACGTTGTTCACGAGCATCTTTCCGGAGACAAGCTGAGAATTAATCAGATTTTGATAAACATTCTTACAAATGCCGTTAAATATACCCCTGTGGGCGGTGAAATTAAGCTTGAAATTATAGAGCTTCCCCAAAAGACAAAAAATTTTTCAAGGCTTAGGTTTGTTGTCAGCGACAACGGCATAGGCATTTCGGAAGAATATATGAAAAACATATTTAAACCCTTTACCCGTGAAACAGGCAGTATGACAAACAAGGTTCAGGGAACGGGCTTGGGAATGGCTATAACCTCCAATCTCGTGGAGCTTATGGGCGGAACAATTCACGTAGACAGCAAACAGGGCGAAGGCAGCACATTCACCGTTGAGCTTGAAATAAGAATAAACAAGCAGGATATTGACGAGGACTTTTGGGAGAAACACGGCGCAACCCACATTTTGGTTGTGGATGACGACGAGGACACCTGCAAAGGCATTTTAACCGCTATGGAAGGAACGGGGGTTGAAACGGAATATGTTCTTGACGGCTATTCCGCTGTTTCAAGGGTTAAGGAGGCAAACAACGAGGAAAGAGACTTTAACTTTGTTCTTATCGACTGGAAGATGCCCGGTATGGACGGTCTTGAAACCGCAGCTGAAATAAGAAAAATTTTGCCGGGTGACGTGCCTATAATGATTCTTTCAGCCTATGACTGGAGCGAAATTGAGCTTAAAGCCCTTGAAATGGGCATTACGGGCTTCCTGCCTAAGCCCTTCTTCCTGACAAACTTCAAGAGAGTAGTTGAAAGCATAAGAGAAAAGGAAAACGGGGATAAAACCGAAGCCGAAGAAAAGAATGCTTTAAGCGGTCTGAACGTTTTGGCAGCTGAGGACAACGAGCTTAACTCAGAGCTTCTTTATGAGCTTCTGACAATGTCCGGGGCAAGGTGTGAAATCGTCGAAAACGGAAAAGAAGCCGTTCTCAGATTCGAAAGCTCCGACGAGGGCGAGTTTGACCTTATTCTAATGGATGTTCAAATGCCTGTTATGAACGGCTATGAAGCCACCGAAATTATAAGAAAGTCCGGTCATATTAACGCTAAGGATATTATTATAATCGCTATGACGGCGAATGCCTTTGCAGAGGACGTTAAAGCGGCTCTTGATTCGGGTATGGACGCACATATCGCAAAGCCTATTGATATGGACAGGCTTGAAGAAACCTTAAGCGGACTTTTGAAGGAAAGGGGGAAGGGGTAAAAAGCGGCGCAGCCGCAAAAAAGCTTCCCCTTTTAAGGGGAAGTGTCAATCATACTGATTTTAAAAAAATCAGTATGATTGACGATAGGGTGCTTTCCTAACCAAGTACTAAATAAATTATACAACAAAAAATTTACAAGGGGTGATTCTTATGAAAAGAATTTTATCATTAATGTTATGTGTAGCCTTACTGCTTTGTATGGCATCGGTTACATCTGTTTCCGCCGAGGAGACCTCAGGCAGCTGCGGTGACGGCGTAATCTGGAGCTTCGATTCCTCAACAGGCACACTTTCAATCGAGGGCAGCGGCGCAATGAAAGACTACGCCAATGTTCTCAGCATACCCTGGAAATCTTACTGCCCAAGCATTAAGTCAGTTTCCGTAGGCGAAGGCGTTACCAAAATAGGCAGCTACTCCCTTACATGGTGCGAACAGGTTACAAGCATAGCTCTGCCTTCCACAGTTAAATCAATCGGCAGAAACGGCATAGCCTGGAACGAAAGCCTTAAAACAGTAACCCTTCCCGAAGGGCTTGAAACAATAGGCGAAGAAGCCTTTGCCTGCTGTTATGCCCTTTCTTCCGTAACAATTCCCTCAACGGTAACGGAAGTCGAAAGCACGGCATTCTTACAGTGTTCAAGTCTCAGCGCAGTAAATGTAGCTGAAGGAAGCTCCTTTACATCTCAGGACGGCGTTTTAATTGACCAAAACGGCACTCTTCTCTGCTACCCTGCGGGAAAAACAGCCGAAAGCTACACTGTTCCCTCAGATGTTAAGCTTATCGACAATTCAGCTTTCAGAGAAAACAAAAATCTTAAGACTATATCTATGGAAGGCGTAACCGAAATAGGCGAAAGAGCCTTTATGGGCTGTTCCGCACTTTCAAGCGTTTCTATGACAGGGGTAAACAAAATCGGGGCTATGGCTTTTTACGGCTGTGAGGGTCTTCTTTATATAACGATTCCCGAAAGTGTAAATTCCGTAGGCGAAAAGGCTTTCAGAGCCTGCTCCGACTTAAGGCTTGCCATATTCGAAAACAGCGGAACCACTGTAGGAGAAAGCGCATTCAGAGACTGCTCTCAGCTTACTATTGTAGGCGGAATTGACTCAAAGGCACTTACCTATGCAAATTCAAACAATGTCCCCTTCTATACAGCTGTAAACGTAGTTTATAACGGTGGAAAGGTTAAGTTTGACCCGTCGGCGTTTATTGTTTCAAGCGGCGTAACTATGGTGCCTATGAGAGGCGTTTTTGAAATGCTGGGGGCTGAAGTCAGCTGGGACGGAGCTTCACAGACTGCCTCCGCTTCAAAGGGCGGAACAACCGTTTCAATCACTATCGGCAGCACTGTTCTCTACAGAAACGGCGAGTCTGTTGCCTTAAGCGACAGCGGAAAGCTTATTGCCGGAAAAACCTATGTTCCCTTAAGAGCCGTTTCCGAAGCCTTCGGCAATACGGTAGACTGGGATCATTCAACAAAAACAGTTACTATTTATTAAAAAAATTAAGTAATTACAAGTGAAAAGCTGCCCCCGTTTTACGATGAAATCGGGGGCTTTTCATATTTCCGAAAAAAGCTGCTATTATTTTCAATAGCATATTGACAACTATTGTAAAATAGATTATAATGATGATGAAATCGACATATGACGGAAACAGAGGTGATTTTAATGCCGAGACCAATGCGGTGCAGAAGGGTTTGTTCAGAGCCTGTTTATAACTGCTTTGTTCCAAAGGGGGATTTTTGCGGCGAAAGGGTTATATTGTCTGTGGACGAATACGAAATAATTCGGTTAATCGACCTTATGGGGCTGACCCACGAGCAGTGCGCCGCAAGAATGGATATTTCACGAACAACGGCGACTGAGGTCTATGAAAGCGCAAGGCGAAAGCTTGCGGATTGTCTTGTAAACGGCAAAGAGCTTCACATAGGCGGCGGCTGTTATAAGCTTTGCGACGGCTCGGCGGTTTGCTTCTGTGGAATGTGCAAAAAATTTTCAAAAACGACTTTGTCAAAAAATATAAAAAAGAAAGGGGAAAATGAAATGAGAATAGCGGTAACCTATGATAATGGCGAAATTTTTCAGCATTTCGGGCATACCGAGGAATTTAAGCTTTATGACATTGAAAACGGAAAGATTACAGACAGCCGGGTGGTTTCAGCCGACGGCTTCGGTCACGGGGAATTGGCTGACTTCTTAAAAGGACTTGAGACGGAAATTCTTATTTGCGGAGGAATTGGCGGAGGAGCAATTTCCGCCCTTTCATCAGCGGGAATTAAGGTCTGCGGAGGAGTGACTGGCTCAGCGGACGAAGCTGTTGAAAGGCTTCTTTCCGACAGCTTAAGCTACAGCGGCGAGGCTAATTGCAGCCACCACCACGAGGGTCGCCACCACAGTCACAGCTGCGGCGACCACGGCTGTCAGGTTAAAGGAGGCGGTTGTCATGAGTGAATGTTCACATAACTGCTCGGAATGCGGAGCAGAATGCAGCGAAAGACAGGAGCAGACCGATTTTTCGGAACAGCTTAATCCCAACTCAAGCGTTAAAAAGGTAATAGGCGTTGTCAGCGGAAAAGGGGGAGTTGGCAAGTCTCTTGTTACTTCCCTTCTTGCAAGCCAAATGCAGAAAAAGGGCTTTCAGTGCGCAATTATGGACGCTGATATAACAGGCCCTTCAATTCCCAAAATGTTCGGAGTTCATGAAAAGGCACAGGGAGACGGCGAGGAAATCTTCCCCGTAGATACTCCTGACGGCGTTAAGCTTATGTCAATCAATCTTCTTTTGGAGAACGAAACAGAGCCTGTAATTTGGAGAGGCCCTGTAATTGCCGGAGCTGTTACACAGTTTTGGACGGACGTTCGCTGGGGAGATATAGACTATATGTTTGTGGATATGCCTCCGGGAACAGGAGACGTACCCCTGACGGTTTTTCAGTCACTGCCTGTGGACGGAATTATAGTTGTGGCTTCACCACAGGAGCTTGTGGAAATGATTGTAGCCAAAGCCGTAAATATGGCTGATATGCTTAATATTCCCGTTTTGGGGCTTGTGGAAAATATGGCTTATTTCGAATGTCCCGACTGTCACAGCCGTCACTACATTTTCGGAAACACACCTATAGGAAAAATTTTGCTTGACTGCGGAATCGATATTGGACTTGAAATTCCCGTTGATCCGAATTTGGCGGCTGCCTGTGACAAGGGCGAAATTTGGAAGTATGAGGCTCAGTGGCTTGAACCGCTGGCTTCACTTGTTGAAGACAAATAAAATATTTTTAAAACATAAGGAGGTTTTTATTATGAAGCAAAGCTTTTATATCTGCAAAAACTGCGGAAACATTATTGCAAAGGTTAAGGACGGCGGCGTTCCCGTTATGTGCTGCGGACAGAAAATGGAAGAAATTATCCCCGGAACATCTGACGGAGCAGCTGAAAAGCACGTTCCCGTTTACGAGGTTAAGGGAAACACTGTAACCGTTACGGTAGGTTCAACAGAGCACCCAATGCTTCCCGAACACTACATAGAGTGGATTTCATTGCAGACAAAGGAAGGCAATCAGCGCAAGGAATTAAAGCCCGGGGACGCCCCCAAAGCTTGTTTTGCATTTTGCGAAGGCGACAGTGTAGAGGCTGTTTATGCTTACCGCAACCTTCACAGCCTTTGGAAGGGCTGATTGGTATGTATAAAAAGAAGCTGGAGGCAGATATTCGCTGCCCTTTGGAATACGGCTTAGAGGTTTTCGGCGGAAAGTGGAACTCACGAATTATCTGCGTTTTGGCAAATAAGGAGAAGCTTCGTTACAGCGAGCTCAGACGTGAAATGGGCAACATCACCGACGCCGTTTTGGCTTCTACACTTAAGGGCTTGATTTCAAAGGGGCTTGTGGTAAGAAAGTCTTATGACGAAATGCCTATGAGAGTTGAATATTCCCTTACGGAAAAGGGGCTGTCTGTTGTGCCTATTCTTCAAAGTATCTGCAAGTGGTCGGGTCAGTTTTATCGTGACGAAAGCGAAAACACTATGATACAGTGCAGAAAATGCGATTACCGCTGAGAGGTTTTGTTATGAACAAAAATATTACTTATACGGAAGAAAAAATATTTTCAAAGGAACAGGTCCGGGAGCTGTTTTTGTCTGTGGGCTGGGTTTCGGGAAAGTACCCCCAAAGGCTTTATAAGGCTTTAATGAACTCCGAAACAGTTATAACCGCTTGGTCGGGCGACAGGCTTGTTGGCTTGGTCAGAGTAATCGATGACAGTGAAATGGTGGCTTATATGCACTATGTTTTGGTAAACCCGGAGTTTCAGGGTCAGGGCATTGCCGGAACTATGGTTGAACTTGTGAAGGAAAAATATAAGAACTATCTCTACATAGAAATTATGCCGGAAGAAAGCAAAAATGCCGCCTTTTATGAAAAACACGGCTTCGTAACAATGACAGACGGCGTGGCTATGCAGATTTGCAACTACAGTAATATGAAATAAAAATAAAGCCGACAGACGGAAATAATTTTCCTCCGCCTGCCGGTTTTTATAGTGATATTTTCGCAGTTCTTTTACAACTTAATTTCCGTCTCTTATTTTCGTTCATTAACAAGAGCAGCTTACCGATTATATTTTTGAAAAAAATTCCTCGTCGATGTCATAATCCGTTACGGGTTTAACTCCTATTTCATATTCAGCAAGTTTATTTATAAATTCGTCTCCGTCAATAAGGTCAATTTGAATTTTCCCCGGTGTCATAGCCTCTTCTTTTACTGAATTTGGAAAATATCCGGTTGTTATAAACAAAGCCTTTTCAATATCCGTTGTTAAAGAGCCTCTGAAATCTCTTATATCGCTTACGGGAACAGAGCCGCTGTACCGCTTGCACTGAAAAGCAACCTTAAAGCTGAATATGCCGTTTACCATAAAACGTCCGAAGCCGTCTATTCCGCCGTCATTTGACTTACTTGTAACCTTTACTTGTGAAAATCCGCATTCCCTTAAAAGCCTTTGTGTAAGCCGCTCAAAAGCATAGGGATTCATTGAAATCAGGGTGTTGTGTAATCTTGTCCGCCAAGGCTTGATTTCGTCGGGTAATTCCACGCCGTCATCTTCCAAATTTGTGTCAGACTGTGATTTTGAATTTTTTGTTTTGTTTCCGCCCATAGCCTGAACCTTGGCAATACAGTCCTCAACATCTATATTTTCAATATCATTATACTCGGGAAGAACAGCCCAAACTCCTCTTGAAGAATTTTCGATAATACCGTACTTTTTAAGATAGGTTATTGACCAAGCCAGCCTGTACTGCAATTCAGTAGGATTTGGTTTGTCTGAATGAGGAAATTTTATCAGTTTATCGGGAAGCGACAGTGATTTCAAAACTTCATCATAAATTTCCTCATTAGTACCTGAACCGCCGAGGTTTTTAAGGGCTTTGAAAGTCGGATTAATTAAATCGCTGTATGCAGGCATTCCTTCAGGTACATTAAAACGTTTTGCCATTTATATAAATCCTCCTAAATTTCAAATCTAACATTTTTCCGATATTTTATATCTGTCACTAATACACATCTCCGAGCCCACTATACTAAGGAGAAAATCGAATTCCGTCATCAGCTAGAAAAAAAAAAGTAGGGGGGAGTGTGGTGGGGGGGG
>JAJPZT010000051.1 GCA_021204175.1 Clostridiales bacterium
TAAGCAAGTTTTTTTACGCATTTTTTACAGTTCGGCACCAGAGCTCTAAAAACAGAGTGCTTCAAAAATATATATTCAATTCTTATAAAGAACGAATATTTTTTGTTTTCTGAAAACTTTTTGTTGTTTTATCCGCAGCTTTATGTTATACTTTAAGCAGAAGCCTTTTAGTGCTTCCGGCAGAGTTTTTGCTCAGCCAAAAGAGGACTGAAAGCGGTAAGAACCCGAAAGATGTCGGGACGGGTACTGCGAATTTTTCAATGAAAAAATCGCAGTAAGCCCGGCTTTTGACACAGTCAAAAGTTCTGAAAATTTTCACCTTCCTAATTATATATGAAAAGAGGTGTTGCTTATGATTTAAGTGATTATCTTCGGAATTATATAAAAAGGAGGCGAGTATAGATTATGGTAACGATTATTTATGACGTTTATGTGCTTGCTGTACTTGTTGCAGCTGCAATTCGCATAATAAAGATAATCCGTAACATAAAAAAATAACCGTCTGAAGGCTTCCGATCCTGAACGGTTATTTTTTAATAACAATTTTGGTGAGGAATAACTACCTTTAATCAGTCCTCTTTATATTTTTATAATACCATAAAGGCTATATTGTGTCAAGTTTAAAATTCGATTTTCCCTGTTTTTTCCTGTTAAGCCTTTTTTATTTCAAAACAATTTCCGCAGTAGCTGTAGCAGCAGCTGGTTTCATCCATAAAGAAAGACAAAATTTTGTTATTTCCGCCCTGTTTAATTTTTACGGAAACACAGCTGTATGTATTGCCTTCACCGACTTCCGAGTCTGTTTCATCAGTTTCAATTGATAAAATCAGTGCTTCTTCTCCATTTATAAAAAGACCGTTTTCACCTATGGATAATGTGTAATATGAATTAATTTCATCTTCAACAGTCCAGCTTCCGTAATAATCTTTCAATAATTCTATATTTGACAAATCGGAAATTTCTTCTTCTTTTTCAGTTGAAAAAAGCTCTGTAAAATCTACGGATTCGTCATAGGGAACTCCGTACTGCACCATTTGAACCGGTGAATTTAAAAACACAATAAACCCCACAATTGCATAAACAAAAAATATTAAATCCGCAGCAGCTGCAGGCAGAAAAGCATATTTGAAAAATTTCTTTGTTATTTTTAGCATAATAACCTCCCGTTTTATTAATCCTCTTTAGAGATAATTATATCAAAGAGATTATCGAAAGTAAAGATATTATAAAGCGGAAAATTGCCGTAAAAGAACCCCTGAGCCTATGGGAATATTCATAGGTCAGGGGTTTAAATAAGCTTAAATTATTCTTCTGTTTTGGTTTCTTCCGCAGGCTTTTGGGATGCTTCAGCCTCGGCTTCTTTTTCCTCGGCTTCACGCTTTTGAGCCTTCTTAAGTATATCCATAAATTCCTCGCCTGAAATATTCTCTTTGCCAATGAGATATTCGGCAATTTCCGTAAGGGCTGTGCGGTTTGAGGTCAAAATGTCCTTTGCCTTTTGGTGGCAGGCTTTAATTGTGGAAAGAACCTCTGCGTCAATCTCAGCTGCCGTGCCTTCGCTGCAGTTTAAAACACGTCTGCCGTCAAGATAGCGGTTTTGAATTGACTCAAGCCCCATCATATCGAAACGGTCGCTCATACCGTACATACTTATCATACTTCTGGCAAGGCTCGTCGCTCTTTCAATATCGTTTGAAGCCCCGGTAGTAACTTCGCCGAACTCGATTTCCTCAGCACTTCTGCCCGCCAAAAGAACGGTTATTTCGTCTAAAATTTCGGGCTTAGACATAAGTGAACGTTCTTCTTCGGGCATTTGCATTGTGTAGCCCAAAGCGCCGCCGGTTCTGGGAACGATCGTGATTTTCTGAACAGGCTGTGTGTTCTTCTGAAGAGCCGTTGCAAGAGCGTGACCAACTTCGTGGAAAGCCACAACTCTCTTTTCCTTGTCGGAAAGTATTTTGTTTTTCTTTTCCTTTCCGGCAATTACAACCTCAACTGCGTCAAGAAGGTCTTCCTGAATAACCTCGTCTCTCTTAAGTCTGACAGCCCTCAGAGCCGCTTCGTTAATCATATTGGCAAGGTCTGCCCCGGATGCTCCGCTTGTGGCAAGGGCAATTTGGTGAAGGTCTGTATCCGAACCCATTTTAACGTTTTTGGCGTGAACCTTTAAAATGCCCTCTCTGCCCTTAAGGTCGGGAGTTTCAACAATAATTCGTCTGTCAAATCTTCCGGGACGGAGAAGGGCTTTATCCAAAACCTCGGGTCTGTTTGTTGCTCCTAAAATAACAACGCCCTTTGAAGAGTCGAAGCCGTCCATTTCAGACAAAAGCTGGTTTAATGTCTGGTCGTTTTTGTTAAGTGAATCGCCACGCTTGTGACCTACTGCGTCAAGCTCGTCTATAAAGACGATACAGGGGGCATTCTGCTGAGCGGATTTAAAGAGATCACGAACTCTCGAAGCACCTACGCCTACGAAAACCTCTTCGAAATCAGAACCCGAAATTGACATAAAGCTTACGTTTGCTTCGCCTGCTACGGCTCTGGCAAGAAGTGTTTTGCCTGTTCCGGGAGGGCCTACGAGAAGGGCGCCCTTAGGCTGCTTTGCGCCTATTTTGCGGTACTTTTCGGGGTTGTGGAGAAAGTCTATAATCTCTACCAAAGACTCTTTTGCTTCGTCCTGACCGGCTACGTCTTCAAATGTAACACCCGTTTCCTTCTGAACATACATTTTGGCAGAGGACTTGCCCAGTCCGCCGCTGCCCATTCTCTTCATTAAAAATCTTGACAGAAGCATAAAGAGAATAACCGTTGTCAAAAGAGGAAAAATCCACTCTGCAAAGAAGGTTACATAAGGCGAGCTGTAGTCAATGGGGTTGGCAAATTCAACATTGTTTTCCCTTAAAAACTCAACTAAGTTTTCGTCGTTTACATAGCCTACGTAAAGGACTGTTGAAGATTCGGCGTCTGCTGCACCCTGGGGCGTAATATAGCCCAAAGCCTTAAGACCGTCGCTGTTTATGGTGACTAAAAGCTTATCTGAGGAATATTCCACCTTTTCAACATATCCTTCTTCAACATAATCCAAAAAGGTTGAGTAGTCGATTTCGCTCATTCTTTTATACATTGTGGCTGCTGTGGCAAAATTCATAATGAAAGTTATGCCTAAAGAAACCGCAAGAATTATGGCGAAGATTTTAAAATTATTCCCGGGCTGACCGCCGGGTCTTTTTCCGTTATTGTTATTTTCGTCCAATTTTTTCACTTCCTTAGATGACTTTATAATTGGGGCTTAGCCCATATCTTTTTATATTGTATATCATTTTCCAAAAAATTACAACCTAAATATTAATTTTTAACATTTTTTTATTTTTACGCCTAAATTCTTAAGCTTTTTGTCTATATTGTAATACCCCCGTTCTATGTGTTCGATGTTTGAAATTTCGGTTATGCCCATAGCGGAAATTGCCGAAATAATAAGGGCTGCCCCAGCACGAAGGTCTGTGGCTTTGATTTTCGCCCCCGTAAGCCTATCAACCCCTCTGATTACCGCTCCGTTTCCCTCGGTTTTAATGTCAGCTCCCATTCTGTTAAGCTCTCCGGCGTGAAGAAAACGGTTTTCAAAAATGGTTTCGTTTATTATGCCCGTTCCTGAGCCCGTTGTCATAAGGCTCATAAACTGGGGCTGCATATCCGTGGGAAAACCGGGGTAGGGCAGTGTTTTAATATCGGCGTTTTTAACCCTTCCGCTGCTTTTAACTGTGATTTCCGTAGGCTTCTCGGTGACAGTTGCTCCCATTTCGGAAAGCTTGTTGACTACAGGTCTTAAGTGGTCGGGACGAACCCCCTTGACCGTTACCTCACCGCCGGCTGCCCCTATAATCATAAATGTTCCGGCTTCTATTCTGTCGGGAATAACTGTATATTCCGTTCCGTGAAGCTCCTTAACCCCTGTTATTTTGACAGTGTCTGTGCCCTGACCCTCTATTTCGGCACCCATTTTTATTAAAAAATTGCAAAGGTCGGTTATTTCAGGCTCTTGGGCAGCATTTGAAATTGTGGTTATGCCGTCGGCTTTAACCGCAGCCATAATTATGTTTTCCGTTGCCCCCACAGAGGGAAAGTCAAGATAAATCTCAGCCCCCTTAAGCCTCTTTGCCTTAAGCTCCACAATTCCGAACTCTTTGGACACCTCAGCCCCCAGCTTAGAAAAGCCCTTAAGGTGAAGGTCTATGGGGCGTGTGCCTATTGAACAGCCGCCGGGAAGAGATAATTTAGCCTTGCCGAACCGTGTCAGAAGAGAGCCGGCGGTTAAAAAAGACGCTCTTATTTTGCCCATAAGCTCGCTGTGATCAAGAGTAGGGGAAAGATTTTCACCTTTAATATTAATTACGCAGTTATTTGTCAAAAAGTCTGTTTTGACATTAAGAATATTTAAAATATTTTCCATAATAATTATGTCTCTCAGTGGGGGAATATTCTTAAGCATACATTTTTCGCTTGTCAGCAGAGCCGCCGCCATTATAGGCAGAGCCGCATTTTTTGAGCCTGATATTAATACATCGCCTTTGACATAAGGAGTTTCTTCTATTATAAATTTTCGGTTGTCCATTATAAAACCTCTTTAAATTTTTTGTTTTTCTTAGTATTGCCCTGTTGAAAGAAATTTTTCTCATAAATTTATAATTTGTTATGGAAAATGTTTTAAAATAGAGTTATAATAAAGCTTAAGAGCGATATTAAATGAGTATGGAGGAAAATATGAAAAAGCTTGTTGTTGATATAAGGGGCAAGGGGGATTTTTGCGAAATAGGTTCTGCAGTGGCTTCTGTTTCAGGTGACTGCGAAATTTTTATAAAGGAAGGAACTTACAGGGAAAAAATTTTTATAGACAAGCCGAACATAAGGCTTACAGGTGAGGACAGGGAGAAGGTTCAGCTTGTTTTCGGCGACTACGCTATGATGGAGAGGGAAAACGGCTACCCCATAGGAACATTTGAAACGGCGACCCTGAGAGTAGGAGAAAAAGGCGAAGGCTTCTCTATTGAGAATATGACTGTTATAAACGACGCCGGAGAGGGAAATGTTGTAGGTCAGGCTGTGGCATTATACCTTGACTGCGACAAAGCCTATATTCACAACTGCCGACTTTCGGCAAGACAGGACACTCTTCTCTGTGCGCCTATTCCCTCCGACATAACGGGCAAGCCTATGCCCCTTAACCGCCAGTATTTCAAAGACTGCTTTATAGAGGGAAATGTTGACTTTATTTTCGGCGGCGCTTGTGCCTTGTTTGAAAACTGCGAAATATTTATTGTGGGAAGAAGCGGCTTTCCCAGCGGATATGTTACCGCAGCCTGTACGGATAAGGAACAGGAATACGGCTTTGTTTTCAAAAACTGTAATATTTCAGGCTCGGGGGCAAGAGAAAGAGCCTTTCTCGGCAGACCATGGAGAGACTACGCCAAAACCGTTTTTATAGACTGTAAGTGGGACGATATTATTCATCCCGAGGTTTTTTCAAAGTGGAATAACAGACTGAGCCATTTGACCTGCTTCTACGGCTTTGACGGTATGAAAGAGTTTAAGGGAAGCAAGGCGGAGTGGGTTCATTATATAGATGACAGCGGGAAATATTCCGTCGAGAATATGTTTGGAGAGATGTTTGATGAAGCTGACCGCTGACTAACGGGTTCGACAGCCTCCCCTTGAGGGGAGGTGTCTACCAAAGGTAGACGGAGAGGTGGGGCGGTTTCCTGTTGTAAGCATTTATTATTTTGCAAATTCAGAAAAAAGAGGTATAATTATGCGAGAAAAAATTCCAATATATTTTGAAAAATACGCCTGTTTTAAAAGACAGGCCGAACCCTGCAATACAGCCTTTCCAATAGAAAAGGGAAAGCTTTTTGACCCCGAAAAAATCATTATAAGAGACGAAGAGGGTAAGGCACAGCCAACCCAAAGCATATCAACGGCTCTTTGGAAGGACGGCAGCATAAAATGGGCATATGCTGACTTTTTATGCGATCTGCCTGAAAACAAAGACATTACATATTACATCTGCTTTGACGGAAAAGAGACGAAAGAAAAGCTGCCCTACACCATAGACGGCAAAAACCTTTCTTTTACAAACGGAGGGGAGAGCTTTTCATTCGGCGAAGAAACGGACTTTTATTTAAACGGAAGCAGAGGAATTTTAAAAGGAAACTGGGAAGCCGTAAGAAGCGGCGGTGTTACCTGTGTTTTTAAAAACAGCGGTTCATTTGACAAAATTGATTTTGAACTGACTATTCAGATGTATAAAGGCTGTCCGTGGGTTAAAGTGGATATAAGGCTTATTAACAGGGCTGATGATGACTTTATTTATCTTAAAACCCTTTCCTATAAAACCGAAAACACAGGTGAAAACAGATTTGCCATAGGCACATCTAACTATCTTACGAAATACATTGAAGGCGATGATATAGCCAAGCGAATAGACAGCGAATATCTTATGTATGACGCAAACGAGCATTTGCCGGAAACCTTCTATGGTACATTTTTCGGCGATGTGTCAGCAGAAGACAGGGGAACAGCCGTTACACTCTATCAGGCTTATCAAAATTTTCCTGCTGAAATAAAAATAAATAAATCCGGTATGGAAACCCTTATTTTGTCAGCCGAAAACGAGCCTGTTAAATTTTTCAGAGGTATGGCTAAAACCTCTACAATTTTCATACATAAGCACAAAGGTATTTCAAAGGAAGAGGTCAATTTAAGAAGCCTTATGTTTCAAATGCCCGACAAGGGGGTTATTCCCTCTGAGGTCTTTGAAAAAAGCGGAGTTTTCCCCAAAATATTTGTTAAGGAAGAGGATAAGCAGAGACAGGCTGAAACCTCACTTGTTTCAAAGCTTGACTCAAGGGGCAGAGCCTACGGTTTTATTCACTGGGGCGACAATGTTGACTTCCACTACACAAGACAGGGCAGAGGAATGGGCAGAAACGTCTGGTGCAACAATGAATACGATTTCGGTCACGCAGCGCTTTTGTATTACGCAAGAACAGGCTTAAGACGGGCTCTTGACAGTATGCTTGTCAGCGTAAGACACCAAATTGACGTGGATGTTGTTCACTGCTCAGACGACCCCTTAAGGCTTGACGGACAGGTTACACACAGTGCAGACCACGTCAGCGGAAAGGTTGAAATAAGCCACGAATGGGCTGAGGGTATTTTAGACTACTACCACTTTACTGCCGACAAAGCTGCTTTGGAAACAACCCTTAAAATGGGGGATAACATTATAAGGCACTTAAAAGAACCCCGTTATCAAAAGAAGGGCGGAGTAAACGCAAGAGAAACAGGCTGGGCGCTTCGTTCGCTGTGTGCGCTTTATGAAGAAACAGGCGATGAAAAGTGGCTTGAGCCCTGCTCTAAAATTGCGGAGCATTTCTTTGCTTGGAAGGAGGAATACGGCGGATGGCTTGCACCCTATACCGACAACACCGTAATTCGCGTTCCTTTTATGATTTCTATTGCAATTATTTCACTTATGAGGTATTATATAATATGTAAGGATGAAAAAATCAAGGATATGATGATTGACGCAGCAGACGACTTGGTTGAAAACGCATATTTGGACAGCGGCTATTTCTATTATAAGGAGCTGCCCTCTCTTAAGCGAACAGCAGGCAACACAACTCTTTTGGAGGTTATGGTTATTGCCTATGAGCTTACGGGAAAGGCTTCATATCTCAAATACGGCTTTGAAACCTTCAAGGGCGCTGTGGGAAACGGCTCTTACACACCTCTTTCATTTGGGAAGAAGGTTGATGAAGACGCAATCATTATTTCGGGCAACAGCTCAAAGGGAGTAGGGCAGAGCTTTATACCCCTTATGAAATTTTATTCAGCCTGCTGCGAGGCGGGGTTTATAAAAGAACTTTTTAAAAATTAATAATTAATAATTAAGAGGAGGATTTTAAAATGATTTACAACATTGCCGATTTTGGCGCAAAAGGCGACGGAAAAACCAAATGCACCGAAGCTATAAGGGAAGCCTTTGACAAGTGTAAGGCTGACGGCGGCGGAACAGTTTATGTTCCCTGCGGAAAGTATCTTACAGGCCCTGTTTATCTTGAAAGCAATACAGTTTTAAACCTTGAAGCAGGTGCGGAGCTTATTTTTTCAAACGACATAAGCGATTATAAGGTTGTTACATCCCGTTGGGAGGGCGTTAAAAGAGACTGCTATGAAAGCTGCATAAATGCCTATAACAAGACAAATATCGCTATCACCGGCAGAGGCACAATCAACGGCAACGGCAAAATGTGGTGGGATTTATTCCTTGCTAAAAAGAACGAATATCCCAGACCCAAGCTTATTGCCCCCTATGAATGCGAACACGTTTTGATTCAGGGCGTATTCCTGACAAATTCACCAAGCTGGACAATTAACACAATTCTCTGCAATAACATTACCGTTGACACGGTTTCTATCAAGAACCCGGCTGATTCACCCAACACAGACGGAATCGACCCCGAAAGCTGCCGCAACATACATATTTCAAACTGCCATATCGACGTAGGCGACGACTGTATAGCTGTTAAAGCAGGAACAGAGGACACAGCCGACAGAGTAAGCTGCGAAAACATTACAATCACAAACTGCACAATGTGCCACGGCCATGGCGGCGTTGTTTTGGGCAGCGAAATGAGCGGCGACATTAAATATGTAACTATCTCAAACTGCGTATTCGAAGGCACTGAAAGAGGTATCAGACTTAAGTCAAGAAGAGGCAGAGGCGGCGTTATCGAGGACATCAGAGTAAACAATATCATTATGAATAAGGTTCACTGTCCCTTCATTGCCAACCTCTACTACAACTGCGGTCCCAGAGGGGAAGAGGAATTTGTTTGGGACAAGAACCCCAGACCCGTTACAGCCGACACGCCTGCCTACCGCAGACTTAACTTCTCAAATATTACCTGTAAGGAAGCCTCCGCTTCAGCCGGCTTCTTCTACGGTCTTGCGGAAATGTACGTTGAGGACTGTTCCTTTGAGGACGTTTTCGTTTCTATGGATTCCGACGGCGTTGCAGACTTCCCGGCTATGGCTAAGGACGTTGAAATGTGTACGCAGAAGGGCTTCTTCTTAAGCAATGTAAGAGGTATAAGGTTCTCAAACTTCACAATCAAAAATGTTGACGGCCCTGCTTTCATTCTTGAAAATGCCGAGGACATCGTTTTCTCAAACTGCCGTATTGAAGAGCCTGCCTATGAGTGCGAGCCTATCACCCAAAAGAATACCAAAAACATAAGAGTTTCAGAGCTTGACTGATAACACAATCAAAGCTTAGATATAAAAGAGCCGTCCGAAATTTATTTTGGGCGGCTTTTTATATAAGTAATATTTTAAAAATTTAATGAATTTTATGATAGAACCATAGTACTTTTTTATTTGCACAAAAAGGAAGAGCATCCATTAAGGACGCTCTTCCCGTTTAAAATAAAATATTACATGTACGGTTTTAAATTGTTTATGAAGAAATCCGAAAGATATCGAGACATCTTCAATACTCCGAAGGAATTATTTCTGAACTAAATGGATAGCGAAGCCGCCGATTTCGTTCTTTAAGTAGATAGCTGTGGTCTGACCGTTTTTAACAACAACATCGTTGTCATAGTCAAATTCGCCGCCCATAGCTTCGATGTAGCGGATAGCTCTGTTGAGATACTTTGTCTTGATAGCGATATGACCGTTTGTACCTCTGAACATAGACTTTCTAACTTCGATACCGTCTGATGCGAAAACAGCTGAGTTGCCGTTCTTAAGAGGGAAGTTGAAAAGCTTGTTGAATTCGCCTGCGATAGCGAGAGCAGCCTCTTCATTTTCGGAGTTGATGCCGATGTGAGCAACTTCAAGACCGAGCATTGTCTGAACAGCTTCCTTACAAAGAGCAACGATTTCGTCAAATCTGCCTTCGTTTACCATATCGGGCTTAACCATCCAAGAACCGCCGCAGCAGATAATCTTGTTGAAGCTTAAGTAGTTGTTAAGGTTGCCGGGGTTTACGCCGCCTGTAGGCATAAACTTCATATTTGTGTAGGGGCCGCACATAGACTTAATCATGTTGATGCCGCCTGCAGCTTCAGCAGGGAAGAACTTAACAACGTCAAGACCTAATTCGATAGCTGTTTCAACGTCTGAGGGGTTAGCTGTACCGGGAGTGATAAGGTAGTCCTTGTCGATACAGTGCTTAACAACCTTGGGATTAAGACCGGGAGAAACAAGGAACTTAGCTCCGGCAGCAATAGCGGAGTCAGCCTGTTCGGGAGTTAAGATTGTGCCTGCGCCCACGATACATTCGGGAACCTCGGCAGCCATTCTTCTGATAGATTCTTCAGCCTCAGCTGTTCTGTATGTAACCTCAGCGCAGGGAAGTCCGCCGGCAACAAGAGCCTTAGCAAGCGGAACAGCCTTTTCAACGTCGTTGATAGCGATTACGGGAACAATACCGATAGCAGAGAGTTTTTCCAATACTTCGTGCATATCTTTCACCTCATTATAAATTTATTAGGAAATATACCTTACTATTATATTATCACATTTGTTAAATAAAGTCAATAAACCATAGAAATATTTTTAATTTTTGTGCAGATTTTCTTCTGATAAAGCTTCTTATTAATGCAGTTAACAGGCTTTTCCTTCGTCAAAAGTTTTTGTCTGCAAAAATCCGTGGTTTCATCGTGGTTTTTTCTCAGAAAAAGCTTGACATTAGAAAGGTTTGGTTATATACTTTGAATATCAAATATTTTGATTTTCAAAGGAAATGCCGCAGCTTGTGATATTGCGGTGTTTTTTGGGAGGTGAATGTTATTGAAAAAGTCTCTTATTGATGTTAATACTCTGTTTTTCGGGCTGTATAACGATATTCAGAGGGCTGAAGACGAAGCTCAGAAGAATGGCGTCTTTAAAGACCTGTCTTTAGCCGAAATACATACCATTGAAGCCATAGGTATGTACGGCGAAAAGTCTATGAGCGAGGTTGCCAAAAAGCTTGACGTTACAACGGGTACTTTAACTGTGAGCATAAAAAACCTTGTGTCTAAGGGCTATGTTGACAGAAAACGGTCTGAAACAGACAGACGGCACGTTCTTGTTTCACTGACGAATGCAGGTCGCCTTATGTACAGAGTACATCAGAAGTTTCATCTTGAAATGATTAAGGCTGCCGTTGTGGGCTTAAGCGAATATGAGGCGGAGGTCGCCAAAAATGTGCTTGAGCGGATAAACGGCTTTATTAATGAAAGATACAGAAATAAAATACAAGGAGAAGTATTATGACAAGGTCAAAAATTGTAGGCTTTGAGAGAGAGCTTCCCGAATTTACGGCGGATAACTTCGATTTGTCAAAGATAGTTGATACCTCTGACGAGTGGATAACCTCCAGAACGGGCATAAGCCGCAGGCATATATCCACGGAGCAGAACACCTCTGACTTGTGTATTGCCGCAGCGGAAAGGCTTCTCAAAAAAGCAGGCTGGGAGCCCGAAACCGTAGACTTGGTTATCGTGGGGACGGTTACCCCGGATTATCAAACCCCCAGCACAGCCTGTCTTGTTCAGGCGGCTTTAAATCTTGAAAACGCCTTTTGCTTCGACTTATCCGCTGCCTGTTCGGGCTTTATTTATTCCCTTTCGGCTGCCGATAAGTTTATAAAAGCGGGAGGGGTCAAAAGAGCTGTTGTTTTAGGCGGTGAAACCCTTTCCAAAATAACCGACTGGAGCGACCGTTCCACCTGCGTTCTTTTCGGCGACGGAGCGGGAGGAGTTCTGCTTGAAGCAACAGAGGAGGAGTGCGGTATTCTTTTTGAGGATATTCACTCCGACGGAAAAAAGGGAGAAGCCCTTACGGCAGGCTACCGTGAAAACCGTAACCCTTATTTTAAAGGCGAACCCCACGGCGGCAAATTTATAGAAATGAACGGCAGAGAGGTTTTCACCTTTGCCACAAGAAAAGTTCCGGAAAGCATTAAACATGTGCTTGAAACAACAAACACATCTCCCGATGATATTAAATATGTGGTTCTTCATCAGGCAAACACCAGAATAAACGAGGTTATAGCGAGAAAGCTTAAAATGCCCCACGAAAAGTTCTATTCAAATATTGAAAGAACGGGCAATACCTCCGGCGGTTCTGTGCCCATAGCTTTGGCTGATATGGAAAGCGAAGGGCTTCTTGAAAAGGGAGACAAAATTATTATTTCGGGCTTCGGCGGAGGGCTTACATGGGCTACAATGCTTATAGAGCTTTAAGGAGTAATTTATATGATTTTTGAAAAAATCAGAACCATAATAGCTGATGTTTTGGAGGTTGACCCCGAAACAATTACGCTTGAAACAAGAATAAACGACGACCTTAAGGCAGATTCCTTAGATCTTTTTAAAATTGTCAACGAAATCGAGGACACTTTTAACATAAAGATAGAATATGCCGAGGTTATAGAAACAGTTGAAGATGCAGTAAAATTTGTAGAAGAACAAACTAAATAAAGGGGAAAATATGAAATCGAAAATATGTGACATTTTAGGAATTAAATACCCTGTGTTTCAGGGAGCAATGGCTTGGATTGCAGATGCTTCTCTTGCAAGTGCTGTTTCCAATGCCGGAGGCTTAGGCATTATCGCAGCAGGCAACGCACCGGCGGATTTTGTCAGAGGTGAAATCAGAAAAGCAAAGGAGCTTACAGACAAGCCCTTCGGCGTAAACGTTATGCTTCAGTCGCCTTTTGCAGACGAGGTTGTTGACGCTATTTGTGAAGAAAAGGTTAAGGTTGTTACCACAGGCGCAGGCAATCCCGGCAAGTATCTGGCTAAGCTTGCTGAAAACGGAGTAACGGTTATTCCCGTTGTGGCAAGTGTTGCTCTTGCAAAGAGAATGGAAAAAATGGGCGTAAACGCCGTTATTGCCGAGGGTATGGAAAGCGGCGGTCATATAGGAAAGCTGACCACAATGGCTCTTGTACCCCAGGTTGTTGACGCAGTGAACATTCCCGTTCTTGCAGCAGGGGGTATTGCCGACAGCAGAGGCGTAAACGCAGCCTTCATGTTAGGGGCAGACGGCGTTCAGGTAGGCACAAGATTTTTGTCGGCATATGAATGTACCGTTCATCAAAACTATAAGGCTAAAATTCTTAAGGCTAAGGACATTGACACAGTTATTACAGGCGCAATTACAGGTCATCCTGTCAGAGTTCTTAAAAATAAGCTTACAAACGCTTATTTGGCTATCGAAAAGGAAGAAACAGGCAAGGCGAACCCCGATTTGGAGAAGCTTGAAACTTTGGGCGCAGGGGCTTTGAGAAAGGCTGTTGTTGAGGGCGACGTTGACAACGGCTCGGTTATGAGCGGTCAGATTGCAGGTCTTGTTAAAAAGGAAGAAAGCTGCAGCGACATTATTCTCGACCTTGTTAAGGATTTGGATAAAATATACGAAATTATTAAATAATTGTTGGGAGATTGAATTATGGCTAAAGCATTTATTTTCAGCGGACAGGGCGCTCAAAGCCCGGGAATGGGCAAGGAGCTTTATGATAATTTTGCTGTCTGCAAAGAGGTTTTCGACAAAGCCGACGAGGCTTTGGGCTTTAAAATTTCCGATATTTGCTTCGGAGAGGACAACAGACTTAACGAAACAGAATTTACTCAGCCCGCAATTCTCACTATGAGCGTTGCTGTTTTGAGACTTATGGAAGAAAAAGGCTTTAAAAGCGACTACTGTGCCGGTTTAAGCTTAGGTGAATATTCGGCTCTTGTGGCTGCCGGAGTTCTTAATTTTGAAGAAGCCGTTAAGCTTGTTAAAAAGAGAGGACGTTTTATGACAGAAGCCGTTCCCGTTGGCGTTGGTGCTATGAGTGCGGTAATCAACCTTGATGCGGATAAAATTCAGGAGGTTTTAAACTCCGTAGATCTCGAGAGAGTATTTATTGCAAACTATAACTGCCCCGGTCAGATTGCCGTTGCGGGCTATGCTGACGCAGTTGAAAAGGCTGAACCCCTTCTTTCGGAAGCAGGGGCAAAGAGAGTTGTCAGGCTTAATGTTTCAGGGCCTTTCCATACACCTCTTTTAAAACCGGCTTCAGACAAGCTTTTCGAGGAGCTTAAAAACGTAAATATAAATAATTTTAACGTTCCCGTTGTTTCAAACCTTACGGCTCAGTGCTACGGGGGCAAAGAGGACGTTATTCCCACACTTACAAAACAGGTTATGAGCCCTGTAAAGTGGGAGCAGACAGTTAAAATGCTTATAGAAAACGGCGTTGACACATTTATTGAAATGGGCCCCGGAAAGACTTTGACATCTTTCGTTAAGAAGGTTTCGAGAACCGTTAAGGCAGTTAATGTTGAAGATTTAAAAACCTTGGATAAGGCTCTGGGAGGACTTTGATTATGGATTTAAAAGGAAAAACAGTTGTTGTTACAGGCTCTTCAAGAGGTATAGGCTTTGCTATTGCAAAGGCTTTTGCCGCTAAGGGAGCAAACATTGTTATAAACGATATTTTAGTGCCTGATGAAGCTATTAATGAAATAAAGGCTATGGGCGTAGGCTGTATAGGCGTTGTGGCTGACGTTTCCGACTTTGTTCAGTCAGAAGAAATTATCAAGAAGGCAAAGGAAGAATTCGGTTCTGTTGACGTTCTTGTAAACAACGCGGGAATTACCCGTGACTGTCTGCTTTTGAGAATGAAGGAAAAGGACTTTGACGATGTTATAAGAATTAACCTTAAGGGTACTTTCAATATGACAAAGCATGCTTCAAAGGTTATGCTTAAGCAGAGAAGAGGAGCTATCATTAACTTAAGCTCCGTAGTAGGTCTTATGGGCAACGTAGGTCAGCTTAATTATTCAGCCAGCAAGGCCGGTGTTTTGGGTATTACAAAATCAGCCGCAAGAGAGCTTGGCGGAAGAGGCATTACTTGCAACGCTATTGCCCCCGGCTTTATTAAAACCCCTATGACAGATGTTCTTTCGGACGATGTTAAATCGGCTATGCTTGCTCAGATACCTTTGGGCAGACAGGGACTTCCCGAAGATGTGGCTAAGGTTGCTTTATTCTTTGCGGAAAACGATTATATAACAGGTCAGGTTGTCAATTGTGACGGCGGAATGGTTATGCAGTAATAAGGAGGACACTATGACAAAGAGAGTTGTTGTTACGGGGCTTGGCTGCGTTACGCCCCTGGGAAATTCCGTCGCTGAATTTTGGGACGGTCTTAAAAACGGAAAATGCGGCATAAGCCTTATAGATAAATTCGATACATCAGAGGTAAAGGCAAAGGTTGCCGGACAGGTTAAAAACTTCAATGCCGACGATGTAATCGGCAAGAAGGAACAAAAGAGACTTGACGCCTACTGTCAGTATGCTATGGTAGCAGCTGACGAGTGTATGAAGGACTCAGGCTATAAAACCACTGAGGAGGAAGCTACACGTTTCGGCGTTATTGTAGGTTCGGGTATCGGCGGAATCGCCACAATCGAAGAACAGGGTATAAAGATGCATGAAAGCGGCCCCCGAAAGGTCAGCCCCTTCTTTATTCCTATGGCTATAACAAATATGGCAGCCGGAAACGTTGCCATTCAGGTAGGGGCAAAGGGTATTTGCACCTGTATAGTTACCGCTTGCGCTTCATCAACCCACTGTATAGGCGAGGCATTCAGAAACATTAAGCACGGCTATTCGGACGTTATTTTAGCAGGCGGCGCAGAAGCGCCTATTACAAAAATCGGCGTTGCAGGCTTCTGTTCCGCAAGAACATTAACACCCTCGGAAGACCCCTTAAAGGCTTCCACACCTTTCGACAAAAACAGAGCGGGCTTTGTTATGGGCGAGGGCGCAGGCATAGTTATGCTTGAAGAGCTTGAACACGCAAAGGCAAGAGGAGCTAAGATTTATGCCGAAATAGTTGGCTACGGCGCAACGGATGACGCCCACCACATTACAACCCCCAGAGAGGACGGCGAAGGTGCAAGAAACGCTATGCTTTTAGCCTGTCAGGAAGCCGGAATTGACGCTCCCGACTATATCAATGCCCACGGTACATCTACCCACCTTAACGACGCTATGGAAACAAGAGCTATCAAAGACAGCTTCGGCGACAAGGCTTATGACATTTCAATAAGCTCCACTAAGTCTATGACAGGTCATTTGTTGGGTGCAACAGGGGCAGTTGAAGCAATTGCCACAGTTTTGGCGGTTAAAAACGGCTTTATTCCCCCTACAATAGGCTTTGAAACTCCCGACGAAGAGCTTGACCTTGACTATACATTCAACAAGGGTAAGGAAAGAGATATTAAATATGCAATTTCAAATACTCTGGGCTTCGGCGGTCACAACGGCGTAATCTGCGTTAAAAAGTGGGAGGAATAAGACTATGATGGATATTAAAGAAATTATGGCGACCCTTCCCCACAGATACCCTATGCTTCTTGTAGACAGAATTTTGGAAATAGAAGAGGGCAAAAAGGTTGTTGCCATAAAGAATGTAACTATGAACGAGGCTTTCTTTCAGGGTCATTTTCCCGATGAGCCTGTTATGCCCGGGGTTCTTATAATGGAGGCCTTGGCTCAGGCAGGAGCAGTTGCTATTCTTTCAATGGACGAATATAAGGGCAAAATTCCTCTTTTCGGCGCAATTGACAAGTGTAAGTTCAGAGGAAAGGTTGTCCCCGGGGATCAGTTAAGGCTTGAAATGGAAATTGTTAAGCTTAAAAAGGTAGCAGGTATAGGCAAGGCAGCTGCTTATGTTGGGGATAAGAAGGTTGCGGAAGGCGAATTGACTTTTATTATCGCTTAAACCTGTGTGAAATAAATTATTATAAGGAGAGAATGAAGTGGCTTTGTTTGGAAAATCCAAATACACCCCTTTGGGGTTAAAGATCTTTAAGAAAAAAGACGATATTATAATTAAAGAAGCCGTTCAGTCGGCACCGTCGGAAAATGAAACCGATGTTAAAGAAAAGAGTGATAAGGCTGTTAAGGTCAGTATTAAGTGCAAGGGCTGCGGAGCCGAAATCAGCAAAAAAGAGGCAGGGAAGTATAAAATCTGTCCCAAATGCGGAAGATATTTCCGTTTGAGCGCTAAGGAAAGAGTTTTCTTAACCGCCGACAAGGGCAGCTTTATAGAGTTTGACGCTGATATGACAGCGGCTAACCCCTTGAACTTCCCTGACTATGAAGAAAAAATTGCGGAAATGCAGCAGAAAACAGGGCTTAAGGACGCTGTTGTAACAGGCAGATGTAAAATCGGCGGCTCAGACTGCGTTATAGGCGCAATGGATTCTTCCTTTATTATGGCTTCAATGGGTTCCGTAGTAGGGGAGAAGCTCGCCAGAGCCTTTGAATATGCGGCTGAAAATAAGCTTCCCATAGTTTTGTTTGCAGCTTCCGGCGGAGCGAGAATGCAGGAGGGTATAATTTCTCTTATGCAAATGGCTAAAACCTCAGCTGCTGCGGCTAAATGCTCCGAAGCGGGTCAGCTTTACATTTCGGTTTTAACCGACCCCACTACAGGGGGCGTTACGGCGTCCTTTGCTATGCTGGGCGACATTATTATTTCAGAGCCCAAAGCCTTGGTTGGTTTTGCAGGCAGACGTGTAATCGAGGGAACAATTAAACAGAAGCTTCCCGATAACTTCCAGACTGCCGAATTTCAGCAGGAGCACGGCTTTATTGACCTTATTGTCAGCCGTGAGGAAATGCCTAAAATGCTCTCTGAGCTTATAAAACTTCATTATGACAAAGGGGGCGTTCAGCAATGAAAGTATATGATCAAGTAAAAATCGCAAGAGACAAAGACAGACCTACGGCTCTTGACTATATAAACCACTGCTTTACGGATTTTATAGAGCTTCACGGCGACAGGCTTTTCGGCGATGACGGAGCTGTTGTAGGCGGACTTTGCCGTTTGGGAAATATGCCCGTAACGGTTATAGGTATTCAAAAGGGCAAGGACACAAAGGAAAATATTATGAGAAACTTCGGTCAGGCTCATCCCGAGGGCTACAGAAAGGCTCTTAGACTTATGAAACAGGCTGAAAAGTTTCACAGACCTGTTGTGTGCTTTGTAAATACATCGGGGGCTTACCCTGGAGTAGGGGCTGAAGAAAGAGGTCAGGGAGAGGCTATCGCCAAAAACCTTTTCGAGCTTTCAAGGCTTAAAACTCCCATAATTTCCATAATCACAGGTGAAGGAGGCAGCGGCGGCGCAATCGCCCTTGCTACGGCAGACAGAGTTTGGATGCTCGAAAACTCTATTTATGCGGTTCTTTCTCCCGAGGGCTTTGCTTCAATTTTGTGGAAGGACGGCTCAAGAGCAGAGGAAGCGGCTGAAATTATGAAGATTACGGCTAAAGACCTGTTTGAACTTGGCGTAATCGAAAAGGTTATAGACGAAGTCCCCGGTGGGGCTCAGCTTGACTTTGAGTTTACCGCAAATCTTATTAAGCACTCACTTACAGAGGAGCTGCCTAAGTTATGTGCTCTTTCGCCTGATGAGCTTATAGAAAAGAGATATAACAGATTTAGGGGCTTTGGTATATATAATGAATAAAATAATTCGATATATAACGGCGGCTTTTATTATTTTCTGTTTGGCTTTTGCGCTTTTCTGCACAGGGCTTATTGCCTATGAGGTCAGCCTTAAGTCAAAGGGCTATGACGCTATTGTTGACGCAGAAAGCAGCGATATGGTGGTGAATAACTATAACGCCGCAAGCTATTTTCTGCTTCACACACAGGGCTCGCCTACAGAGGTTTATTTTTTGGATGAACCTCTTGATGTAGAAACCTGTTTCTACGGCGGAAGGCTTTATGTTCCCTTTGAAGAAACCTATTATAAGCTTGTGGTTATGACGGATAACGAAAATGCCGAGGATTTCGGAGTTATTTACGATAACTTTATATTTTCCGGCTATTCCGACGACCCTGTAAACCCTTATTTCTTAGAGGTTGAGGGGGAATGTTGGATTTCATTCTATAAGCTTGTTAAGGGTATGGGCTTAGCGGCTGTTTTCGATAGTGAAAACGATAAGGTTACAATTTGCTACCGCAAGACGGATACCTCAGACCTTCCCGAAATAACTAAGTCTGAGGATGCAAAGCCTGCTATTCTGCGTCTTGAGGATATTACCCCCGACGCCTACTGCGAAAACCCCCGTTATACCGACGAGGGACTTGAAAAGCTCAGGGCAATGGGTGAATATTTGGAGCGTCGTGAACAGACCTTTTATATTGCCTGGATTATGCGTTATGTAAACCCGGAACAGGGTATAGACCTTGACCCCACAAAGGTCACAAACACCTATACCGCCGGTTTTATGTATACCCTTGATTACCTTATTGACAAGGGCGGCAAAATTATTCTGCACGGCTACACCCACCAGTATGACGACTATTTCAGCGCAGACGGCTTTGAATTCGGCTATTTTTCAACCCTGACTATGCAGGAAAGAGCAGAAAGGCTTTTAATGGCAAGAGATGACGCCGCACTTTTGAGCTTTGACAACACAATGTGGGAGTTTCCCCACTACGGAGCAACCCCCTCAGACCTTGTTATGGCGGAAGAGGTCTATTCCGTTATTTTCCAAAGCGCAAACAAGGTTTTCAACGCCGATGACATTATCGTTAAGACAAGCAGAAGCGGAAAAACCGTTACCTATGTGCCTCTTCCGGCGTATTATTTAAACAATATTTACGAGCTGGACGATATGCTTCAGCGAATAGATAAATGTGAAGAAAAGGGATGTGTTGTGGGGCTGTTTTTCCACCCCTCAATCGACTTTGAAAAAATCGAGGCAGACACAACCCCCTGGGGCGTAAGAAACTGGTATTATACCCCATACTGGGCTTTGCCCACCATAACCGACAAGGTTTTATCCGACGGATATACCTTCTGCGGCTATGAAGAATATTTTAAAAACGAGGTAGATTAATTATGGCTTTACTTTATAAAAGTACAAGAGGAGACAAAAATTTAATTACCGCATCAAATGCAATTTTAAAGGGAATTGCCGATGACGGAGGGCTTTACATTCCTATGGAAATTCCCAAAATGGATTTTAAGCTTGAAGACGCTTTGAATATGAGCTACAAGGAGCTTGCTTATGAGGTTTTAAAGCTTGTTCTCAATGATTTCACTAAGGACGAGCTTATGGCTTGCATAAACGGAGCTTATGACGAAAAGTTTGACACAGAGCTTATTGCACCCCTGAAGGAAACCTCTGACTGCGGTGTTTTGGAGCTTTTCCACGGCAAGACTATTGCCTTTAAGGATATGGCTCTTTCAATCCTTCCTTATCTTCTTAAGACCTCAGCCAAGAAAAACGGCGAGGACAGAAAGATAGTCATCTTGACAGCCACAAGCGGCGACACAGGCAAGGCGGCATTAGAGGGCTTTGCTGACGTAGAGGGAACGGGCATAATCGTTTTCTTCCCACAGGACGGCGTTTCGGACGTTCAAAGAAAGCAAATGGTTACACAGGAGGGCAAAAACACCTGTGTAGTAGGTATTAAGGGCAACTTTGACGACTGCCAGACAGCGGTTAAAAAAGCCTTTACGGATAAGGAGCTTAAGGAAGAGCTTGCGGAGAAAGGCTATGTTTTCTCCTCAGCAAATTCTATTAACATAGGCAGACTTGCGCCTCAGATTGTTTATTATTTCTATGCTTACTGCCAAATGGTTAAGGCAGGACGCCTGAAGTTAGGCGAAAAGCTTAATTTTGTTGTTCCCACAGGCAATTTCGGAAACATTTTGGCAGGCTACTATGCAAGAGAAATGGGCTTACCCGTAAACAAGCTTGTATGTGCGTCCAATGAAAACAAGGTTCTTTTCGACTTTTTCACAACAGGGGAATATGACGCAAAGAGAGAGTTTATACTTACTTCATCTCCCTCAATGGATATTCTCATTTCTTCAAACCTTGAGAGACTTCTCTACCACATCTGCGGCGATACTGATTTGGTAAGAGAAAAGATGAACGCCTTAAGCAGTGAGGGCAAATATGACTTTGATTTGGGCAGCTGCGGCTTTGTGGGAGAATATTCCTCAGAAGCAGAGGTTTTCGAAACAATTAAGTCTGTTTTCGAAAAAGAGGGCTATGTCCTCGATACTCATACAGCGGTAGCTTATTCTGCGTTTAAGAAATACACAGCGGAAACAGGGGATAACACCCCGGCAGTGGTTGTTTCAACTGCAAGCCCCTTTAAGTTTGCCAAGGACGTCCTTTCCGCAATCGATAAGAAATACGAGGGTCTCGACCCCTTCGAGGCTGTTGAGGTTCTTTCGGAGGTTAGCGGAACAAATGTTCCCAAGCCCATTAAGGGCATAGACAAGCGCCCTGTTCTCCACGATATTTGTATCGACCGTCAGGACATTCAAAGCTTTGTTAAAGAAACCCTTACAGGCTCATCTGACAATATAACAATTTAAATAAGTAATCGTATCGGAGACTTTGCCAAAGCAGGGTCTCCGATTAATAATGTGTGTGTTTAGGCAGAGATGCTTTATTTTATAAGGAGAAAAAATGTATAAAAATAATATAAAGGCAAAAGAAATTTTTTTGTTTATAGCTGCATTTGTTTTGCCTGTTGTTTTTGTGAGTATAGGCTATAAACTTTTGGAGATTTACCCCTTCGGCGAAAAATCCGTTATGTCAATGGATTTGTGGGGACAATATTATTCTATGATAAAGGCTTATTGGTATGATTTAAGAAGCCTTAATTTAAGTGTCTATTCATGGGACGGCGGCTTGGGCTTTAATAACGTGGCTCAAAATATGTATTACTGCAAGAGTATATTTTTCCTTCCTCTTGTTTTTGTAAGCGCCGATCACATTATTCAGGCTCTTGATATTTTGCTTCTTATAAAATACGGCTTTTTCGGCGTTTCCTTTTTAATATTTTTGAAGTATAAATATAAAAAGATAAGCCTTGTTTCAGTGGCTTTTTCAACTGCCTATGCCCTTTGCTCATACGGCACGGCATATTTAAATCAGCCTATGTGGACAGACTGCTTAATATATTTTCCCATAATTATGGTGGGGATAGAACGGCTCGTTAAAGAAAAAAAGCCTGTTTTATACACTTTAATTTTGGCTTTAACACTTTACACAAGCTTTTACATTTCTTTCAGCGTATGCATTTTCTCCGTTTTGTATTTTGCCGTAATTATGATTACTGAAGAAACAGACAAAAAACAGGCTCTTTTCTCCGCAGTCAGATTTTTCGGCTATTCACTTATTGCCGGGGGCTTGGCTGCCTTCGGGCTTTTGGCTGTTTTTGCTGCTATTTTAAACAGAAGCTCAGACGTAAAAGGAATTGAAGGCCTTGAGTTTTATCACTCTGTTTTCGACATAGCAAAGTCTCTGTTTGTGGGTACGGAATTTTCTTACGGCTATTTTGTGCCCAACATTTATTCAGGCTTCTTTGTTGTTCCTTTTACAGGTCTGTTTTTCGGCAGTAAGGACATTAAGCCTAAAAAGAAAATAGCCTTTGCGGTTTTGATTGCTTTCCTAATCCTTTCCTTAGACTTTAATGTTTTGGATTATATTTGGCATGGTTTCCACTTCCCCAATCAGCTTCCCGGCAGGTGGACGTTTATATTCTCCTTCGTTTTGCTCATAACGGCTTATGACGGCTTAATAGGCGAAAATGAACACATTAATATAACTTTGCCTCAAATTTTATGCAGCATTGCGGCGTTTTTACTGATTTTCATTTTAGGCTTAAACACATCGGTTCAAAGTGAGGAAGCCGCCGTTTCTATTTCAAACACATTGAAATTCGGTATAGGCTATATTGCTTTGATATGTTTGCTTTATGCCGCCGGTTTCGGAGAAAAGCTGTATATTCAAAGACTTAAGGGAAAAAAGAAAAAGAAGGCACTTAAACAAAAAAATAAAGACGCCGAACACAGCGGCACCCGAACCGAAAAGGTATTTAAAGGGGCTGTCTGCCTTTGTATTTCTCTTGTTATAATTGCGGAAACAGGCTTAAACACAGGCTATACTATGAAAAACTGGTACAAAGCCGGCGAGCTTGTTCACAATTATTTCTTTGATGAAAATATGGAAGAAATCCGCAGCGAGGTTTTGGATAAAGATGTTGATTTATACAGAACGGAAATGAATACGGGATGGACTTTTAACCCGGGGCTGCTTTTTGACTATAAGGGAGTAAGCTATTATTCCTCCACTATGAACGGCGGTGTTTATAACCTTCTTAAAGATTTGGGCAGCAGGGTTTACGCCGAAAACGTAAGCATTGTCTACAATTCTGAAAACAATGTTTTGAACAGTATTTTGGGAATAAAATATGTAATCGACAGAAGTAAAAATATTGATTTAAGCTGTTATGACGTTGTTAAAGAGGCAGATGATTACAGAGTAATCAAAAATAAAAACTGTCTGCCTTTGGCTTTCCCCGTTAATGACGGGCTTTCCGATTGGAACAAAGACATCACGGTGGGAGCTCTTGACCGCCAAAACGATTTCCTTAAGAGGGCTTTGGGAACAGAGGGCGATGTCTTTACACAGATGTCTTGTGAAAAGACGGAAATAACAAACGCTGAGTTTGACGAAAGTGAAAACTGGTTTGAAAATTATTACCGCAGAACCGACGGCAGCAGCGGCGTAAGCATAAACTACAGCTTCGTATGCAGTGAGGACGGAGCTTACTATGTACAGCACAACTTCAGAGCCGGTGAAATAAACTACACAGCAGGAGCAGTAAGCGGCACAATAGATATAGCGACCCCTGTCAGCTGTATAGGCAGCTTTAAGAAGGGCGACAGAATTAAATTCAGCTTTTCCTCCGACAATATAGATTACGGCTTATGCGGTCTTGAGCTGTTTAAGTTTGACGGCGAAAAATTCAGCGAAATGGCGGCTCAGCTTAAAACAGGGGGTCTTGAGGTGGAAGAGTTCAGCGACACATATTTCAGAGGAAGCGTCACAAGCGAAAATGACAATCAGCTGTATTTTACTTCAATACCCGATGACGGCGGCTGGAGCGTTTACTGCGACGGCGAAAAGCTCGAAACGGACAGAACCGCCGATGCCCTTATTTCCTTCAGAACCCCCAAAGGAGAACACGAAATAGAGTTTGTCTATTATGCCAAGGGCTATAGGGCAGGGGCTTTAATAGCAGCTGTCTGCTGGATAATTCTGATTTGGCTCAACTTCAGACATAGGATTAAAAGTATTATAACAAAAATTACTAAAAACAGTAAAAAATAAAAAAGAGCCGCCAAAGCTTCCCTTGAGGAAATGGCGGCTCTAAGCTTTTTTACATCAGCGGTGCGAACACATTCAGCACACCTCTGACAATTTTTACGGGAAGGATTTTTTTAGGGTCGGTGATTTCCTCACTGACCGACATTATATTAAATATGTCACGCTTTATATCTTCAATCTGCGGCACTTTAAACATAAGAAGACCGTTTTCACAGTGAAGATAAAGAGAGCGGTAGTCTAAATTTATGCTGCCTACAACGCCTATTTCGTCGTCGGCTATAATGCTTTTTGCGTGAATAAAGCCGGGGGTATATTCATATATGCGGACGCCGCTTTTTATAAGCTCCTCATAGTTTGACCGTGTCACCTGAAAGACTGTTTTTTTGTCGGGAATGTGGGGTGTCATAATTCGAATATCCACCCCTCTTTTTGCTGCCGAAACAAGTGAAAAGGCGGTTCTGTTATCCAAAATAAGATAGGGGGTTGTTATATAGACATAATTCACGGCTTTGTTTATAATATCGTTGTAGACGTTTTCAGCTACAACCTCGCTGTCAAAGGGGCTGTCCACAAAGGGAATAACGTAGCCCGAGTCGGTTTTGGGTCTTTTGTGGTGAACCTTATATTTTTTGTAGTCAATATCCTTGTCTTTTCTTGAGCAGAACTCCCACATTGAGAGAAATGCCGCCGAGAAGTTCCAGACAGCGGCTCCGGTGAATTTTACTCCGTAGTCCTTCCAGTGACCGAAGCGGCTGACAGCGTTTATATATTCGTCCGCTAAGTTTATGCCGCCGGTAAAGGCGGTTTTTCCGTCAATTACAGTGATTTTTCGGTGGTCTCGGTTGTTGTAGATTACGTTTATAATGTGGCGGACAGGGTTAAAAACCCTTGCTTCTATGCCGAAATTTTTAAGATAAGCGGGATATTTAACAGGCAGACGGTTAATACAGCCGAAATCGTCATAAACTATTTTTATTTCGACCCCTTCTTTTGCCTTTTCCTTTAAAATTTCAAGAATTTCTCCCCACATTTTGCCTTTTTCGATTATGAAATATTCCATAAAAATGAATTTGCGGGCTTTTTTAAGCTCTTTTTTTAAGTCCTCAAAATAATCTTCTCCGGTCGGGAAAAACACCGTTTGTTCGTTTTTATAAACGGGAAAGCCGCCGAAACGGTTTATATAGCTGCAAAGGGGCTTAAAAAGGGGATATTTTTCGTTTATTTCCGCAAAGGTTGTGCTTGAGAGCTCGTCCTTTTTGATTATTTGGCTTGTTCTGTTGGCAATAAAGCTAAACTTACGCTTGAAAAACTTTGTGCTTTGACCGCCGGCAAGAAAAAGATAAAAGAAGCTTCCCAAATAGGGCATAAACATAATTAAAATCAGCCAGGCGATTTTATAGGCAGGCTCTGTTGTGTCGTTTACTATATAAATTATGGCAACAAGACGTATAAAAATTTCAAAGGCATAAAAGTAAACAAAGTAGTCTCTGAAAAGGGCGAACATACCTATATAAAGACCTATTTGAAATAGAAATGCCACCAGAACAAAAAATATTCTGCTTGTTATAAACTTAAATATTTTTCTCATATTTCCGCCTTCTTTATTCTTCTACAACAACATCAAAACAACATTCAAAAGTCCGAAGCCACGGGAAGTAAGAGCCCGTTATTTCAGCTTTCTTTACTGTCAGCTCTCCCTCGTTTGTTTCATAGGTTTTATTTTCAAAGCAGTCTGTAATCGAATATTCTTCAAAAAGAGACGCAAGCTTATCCTTATTATTTTCATCCCAATAAGGGTAATATCCGTAAAGATTTCTCTTTATGTCGCAGTTATAAACCCCGTCCTCAGAGCCGTGGGTTATAAGCATTTTAAGGTTGGCTTTGACAAAGTCCTTTGAGTTGTTAAGCTCTTTGTTTATTGAATAAACCGCTGCGTGAGCAACCCCCAAGCCTGTGGCGTTGGCGGTTGTGTTCCAAGAGGAATAGGCGCAGAGACTGTGAAAACCAAAGACCGCATTTTCTCTTGAACGGCTGCAAAGAAGCTTAAAGAGAAAGTTTTCGCCTGTTGTGGTTTCAGCTGTTGTGTAAAGCTCTATAAGAGCAACTGAATTGCCCTGATTATAAGCGTTTTCCATTTTATTTATAAACAGCTCATAGCCTCCTGCGTCAGCATAGTCAAATATGAATAAGTCCGTTTCCTCTGTTGTTCGGCGAACTCCTGCGCTTACAAAATTAATTGCCGAAGACAAAAGCTCATCGGAGGTTTTAACGTCGAATTTGGCAACGGAAGAGGAAGCTGTATCATTTTTCAAAAACAGGTTGGGAATAAGCCCTGTCCGCTTAGACAAGTCTCTTGCATAAATCAGCTGGGGCGCTTCATCTGTTCCGAAAATGAAATTCAGGTGACTGCCCTTGCCGCTCAGAGCATTTTCAAGCTCGGTTGTTCCGTAGGTGTCCTTAGCTTCGCCGAATAAATAGGTTTCCATATAATTAAGGGCATAGCTGTATTTTATTTCATCGCTTAAAAGGCTTTCGTCGTTTAAATATATTATAAAGTCCGGAAGCTGAAAATCGTCCTCCGAAATTATAAGCTCAAAGTCAAGACCGTTTTTATAAAGCCTCATAAGCTTAGCCCCCACCTGAGCGACAGCCGAATAAGGCTCTCTGTATGAGCTTAAATATTGTTTGTACGGGTCTTTTGTCTCAAAATTTTTGTTGAAATACTTCAAAAAGGCCTCTTCCCAGTCTGAAATTTCTCCCATAGACTTATGATTTTTAACATATGACCACTCCAAAAGAAGCTGTGAAGCAGTTACCCTTGAATAGCTTGAAGCAATTTCATAGGCCCTGCCGCTGTCGGGGTTTGCCTTTAAATAAAATGAGCCGAGCCCCGAATAGGTTTTTTCGTCTGTCCAAATTTCGCCGAAGTGAGTGTCGGGCAGGGTTCTGGGCATAGAAATGTTAATGTAATAGTTTGGCTCGGGGAAGTCCGTCATAAGCTTTTCCAAAGCCGCCGCCGCTTCATTGACGTCCTTGTAGTTTTCGCCGCTGCGGCTGCCTACCAAGCCGCCGGTTAAATAGCTTGTCATATTTATAATGAAAGTAGAGTCGGCGGAGTTGTTTTCTTCAGCCATTTTGTAAATCTGTTCTCTCACTGCGGCGCTGTTTCCGTTATAGTCAAGGTCAGCCTTTCCCGAAAAAAAGTCTAAGCTGTCATCGCTTACGCAGACGAAGCTGTCGCCGCTGACTGCCGAAAGCCTTTCGAGGTAATCTTTTGAGACAGGGCGTGAATCAATGGGAGCGGTAAAAACCGTTGCCCCGAAAGCCTCCGTCATCATTAAAAATGTCAAAACCGCTGTTATCAAAAAAGTAAATTTTTTCTTCATAATAAATGCAATCATTAAACAAAAAAGTGGGATGGTTAAAATAAAAATACAAAAGTTAAAGTCGAAGCGACAGGATTTGAACCTGCGGCCTCTGCGTCCCGAACGCAGCGCTCTACCAAGCTGAGCCACGCTTCGTAAATATCAAACTTACTTGGTGCGTTTATTATTATGCCACAATTAATTAAAATTGTCAAGTCTCAGAAAAAATTAGGTGTGGACACAATGCGCATATTATATTTTTACAAAAAATCAAGAACGG